>NZ_JBFUGE010000062.1:0-19761 GCF_056403075.1 Ideonella sp. P3_A4
GTGCTGGCCCGGCATGCCGAGTTGCCCCCCGCCGAGTTGGACAAGGCCTGTGACCCCGCTGTCGCCCGCGAGCCCGCGGCGATGGGCCGCGCGCTGGCCTTGATGGAAGCCGCACGCCGGCGCATTGCCGAGCTGGGCCGCGAAGCCGTCGCATCCCGCACACCTCCACCGTCTGCCTGAGCTTCTTGTGAGACCCACCCCATGAGCCTGACCCCCGACCTGTTGCAACAAACCCGCGACACCATCGACGCGCTGCGCCGCGAAGTGGCCAAGGCCGTCGTCGGCCAGGCCGACGTGGTCGACGCCGCGCTCGTCGCGCTGCTGGCCAGCGGCCATGTGCTGCTCGAAGGCGTGCCTGGCCTCGGCAAGACGCTGCTGGCGCGTGCGCTCGGCCAGGCCTTGTCGCTCGATTTCGCCCGCGTGCAGTTCACGCCCGACCTGATGCCCTCGGACATCACCGGCCACGCGGTACTGGACACGCAAGGCCTGGGCGGTGAGCTGCGCCTGCGCCGCGGGCCGGTGTTCACGCACCTGCTGCTGGCCGACGAAATCAACCGCGCGCCGGCCAAGRCCCAGGCCGCGCTGCTCGAGGTGATGCAGGAAACGCAGGTCACGCTCGAAGGCCAGACGCTCGCGCTGCCGCGGCCCTTCATGGTGCTGGCGACGCAGAACCCGATCGACACCGAAGGCACCTACCCGCTGCCGGAGGCGCAGCGCGACCGCTTTCTGCTGAAGGTCGACATCGGCTACCCGGCCGCCGAACAAGAGGTGGACGTGGTGATGCGCGCCACCACCGAGCAGGCCGGTGACGCCTTGCCGCTGGCCGATGTGCAGCCGCTGCTCGGGCGTGACGCGCTGCTGGCGCTGCAGGCGCGGGTGGTCGAGGTKCGCGTCGAGCGCAACGTGGTCGACTACGCGGTGCGCATCGCCCGCGCCACGCGCGATGCGCCGGGCCTGAGTCAGGGTGCGGGCCCGCGCGGCGCGATCGCGCTGATCCGCGTGGCGCGCGCCGCGGCGCTGTTCGACGGACGCGATTTCACGATCCCCGACGACGTCAAGCGCTTTGCGCTGCCGGCCCTGCGCCACCGCGTGATGCTGGCGCCGGACGCGCAGCTCGATGGCCGCCAGATCGACGAGATCCTGCTCGACCTGATCGAGCGTATTGACGCCCCGCGCAGCTGAGCGAGAAGAGGCGCGCGTGAAACTCCCCCGCTGGCTCCAATGGCCTGCTGCACCGGTGCCGGCGGCGCGGCTCAGCGTGGYCGTCGCCGCGCTGGCGCTGCTGTCGGTGCCGCCCTTGCTGCTGGGCGTGGCGCCTGAGCGTGTGGCGCTGTGGTGGTCGGGCCTGGCCGCGTTGGGCGCGGCGGTCGCGGCCTTCGATCTGGCGCAAGCGCTGTTCGCGTTGCGGCGCCACCCCTTGCGCTTGCGCCGGCGCTTGCCCAAGGTCCTGTCGCTCGGTGTGCCGCAGCGCGTCGAATTGCAACTCGACAACCCCGGGCCGCGCGTCTGGCAAGGTCAGCTCTTCGACGGGCTGGACGCAAGCTTCGACGGCAGCGGCCTGCCGCTCGACCTGGCCTTGCCTGCGGCCGGTGGTCTGCATGCGCACTACGAGCTTCGCCCACGCACCCGCGGCGCCGCGCGCCTCACCCCAGCCCGTTTGCGCCTGCGCACGCGCTGGGGCCTGTGGGACCTGCAGCTGCGCCTGGGCGACGAGCAGGCCTTGCGCGTGTTCCCGAATTTCGCCGCAGTGGCGGGCTACGCCTGGCTGGCGGGCCAGCAGCGGCTGGCTGAAATCGGCATCAAGACGGCCGCCGGCCGTGGCGTCGGCACCGACTTCCATTCGCTGGCCGACTACCAAGAGGGCGACCCGGTCCGCCATGTGGACTGGCGCGCCAGCCTGCGGCGCGGCCGCCCCGTCGTCCGCCGCTACCAGGACGAGCGCGACCAGCGCGTCGTCTGCCTGCTGGACTGCGGCCGCCGCATGCGGGCCGACGAAGGCAGCGCCGGCCCGGGTGGTTCGCACTTCGACCATGCGCTGAACGCGCTGATCCTGCTGGCTTACGTGGCTTTGAAAGCAGGCGACGAGGTGGGCGTGCGCACCTTCGGCCACCGCGCCGGCCAAGGGCGGCAGCTGTCACCGCGCAAAGGTATGGCGACGCTGGACGGCCTGTTAAGTGCGCTGCACGACCTGCAGCCCGGCATCGAACACTCGGACTACCTGGCCGCGGCGCGAGACCTGATGAAACACGAGACGCGGCGCTCGCTGGTGATCGTCGTCACCAACTGCCGCGACGACGATCTGCCCGAGCTGCTGCCGGCACTGCGCCTGCTGCGCACACGCCACCTGGTCCTGCTGGCCAGCCTGCGTGAGCGCGCGCTGGCCGAACTGCTGCAAACGCCGCTCGGCACCGCCACCCAGGCAGCCGAGGTGGCCGCTGCGCACTGGTTCCGCCAGGCGCGTGAGGACGCGATGCGGCGCCTGGCCGCACAGCACGCGCTGCTGGTCGATGTGGAGCCGCCGCAACTGGCGGCCGCACTGGTCGAGCGTTACCATGCGGTCAAGGCCACACACCGGCTGTAGCCGGTGGCGGCCTTTCAACTCCTGCCGTGGTCACGAAGGGCAGCGAAGGTTCGCCACCCTGCCGCCATGCTCAGCGGCCGATCATGCCGCGGCGTTCGCCCGCTTCGACCCAGCGCGGACGCTCGGAAGGCTTGCGCAAGCCGAGGAGCTTGGTCTTCGTAGCGGCGGCCAATGTCGGGCAGCCAAAACCATCGGCATGGTCTTCGGTCGCGATGATCAGCGGGTCGGTCTCTGAACCCTGCGGCTCGCTGAAATCTTCAGCCACCGGGCAAGACGCATCGAAGCCGTCGAAATAACGACCCTGGTTCAGCGAATTGACCGACTCGAAGTTGACCGCGTTGACCACCGCACCGCAACCGTCGGCCTGCGGCAGGAAGCCCACCGGCTTGCCGCAGGTGGTGTCGCCGATCGTCACCACCGTCACGTAAGGCCGCAGGCCGTTGATGACCTGTTCGCTCGCCGAGCAGGTGCGCGGGCCGGTCAGCACATACACCCGCGACAGCCCGGTCGCGTTGGCGTAGTTCTGGAAGTGGAAGCTCTCGTTATGGCCCGAACGCTTGTCGTTGTAGAGCAGGCTCGCGAACACGTTGCCGTTGGTCGCCGGGCCGTTCGGGAACGACGCGATCTTGTCAGCCACCGAGATCAGGCCACCGCCGTTGTAGCGCAGGTCGAGGATCACGTCCTGCACGCCGGCCGCCTTGAACTGGCCGAAGGCGGTGTCGAACGGCGACAAGGCCTGGTCGATCATGTCCTTGACCTGGACATAGCCCATCTTGCGGCCGTCCGGCGTGGTCAGCACGCGGCTGTTGGGCACCGGGTCAAGGTTGTAGATGGCAGCGGTCAGCTGCACGCGGCTGTCACCGTCGGCATTGTGAATGTCGATCGTCACCATGTTGCCGGTGTCCGCCGGTGACAGGTCGGCGTAGTCGTTGTTGGTGATCATCTGCGCCGAGGTCTTGCCGTTGACCGCCACGATCTGGTCACCCCGCTGCAAGCCGGCCAGCGCGGCCGGCGAGCCGGGCTCGATGTAGCGGGCGTACAGCGGCTGGTCCGGGTGGCCCGCCACTTCCAGGCCTGCCACCATCAGGCCGTAGCCCAGCGTGCGCCCATCGCCGAAGGTGCGGTCGAAGGCTTCCTGCGAAACCAGGTAGCTCCAGTCGTCGGCCCTCGGGAACTCGGGCAGCGTGCCCTGGTAGCGCAGGGCGTCGAAGTAGCTGTCGACAGACAGGTAACCCGACGGATCGGGGCTCGGGSTGACCTTGTACCAAAAGTACCAGTCATCCATGTACTCGCGCAGCCAGATCTTTTCGTCGGCCGTCGAGCAGGTCAGCGGACCACCGCCGCCACCGCCGCAGGCTGCCACCAGAACGGCCGCCGCCACGGCGGCGATACGGCCCGGCCAGCGGCCCAGCGTCGCGGTTTTCACTCGGGAATGCAAGCTCATCCAGGTCTCCTCGTTGGTCTGGGCCGCGCACAGGTGCGACCTACAATCGGACCAACTCTTTCGGCGCCATGCGGGTTGACATGCTTTACGTGTCAAGCTGTTGCAGGCAAACGCCGTTCCTCCGCCCATGACCGAACTCGCCAAATCCTTCGAGCCCGCCGCCATCGAGGCCCGCTGGGCCCCTTTGTGGGAATCCAGCGGCATTTACCAGCCCTCGCTGGATCCGGCCAAGCCCTCGTTCTGCATCCAGCTGCCGCCACCCAATGTGACGGGCACGTTGCACATGGGCCACGCGTTCAACCAGACCATCATGGACTCGTTGACGCGCTACCACCGCATGCGCGGCTTCAACACGCTGTGGGTGCCGGGCACCGACCACGYCGGCATCGCGACGCAGATCGTCGTCGAGCGCCAGCTGCAGGAACAAGGCGTCAGCCGCCACGACCTGGGCCGCAAGAACTTCGTCGCCAAGGTCTGGGAATGGAAGGCGCAAAGCGGCGCCACCATCACCCGCCAGATGCGCCGCATGGGCGACTCGGTCAGCTGGGATCACGAGTACTTCACGATGGACGACAAGCTGTCGACCACCGTGACCGAGACCTTCGTGCGCCTGTTTGAAGAAGGGCTGATCTACCGCGGCAAGCGCCTGGTCAGCTGGGACCCGGGCCTGATGTCCGCCGTGTCCGACCTCGAGGTCGAGAGCGAAGAGGAAGACGGCCACCTTTGGTTCATCCGCTATCCCGTGGAAGGCAGCGACGAATCGCTGGTCGTGGCCACCACCCGGCCCGAAACGATGCTCGGCGATACCGCGGTGATGGTGCACCCTGAAGACGAGCGTTATGCCCACCTGGTCGGCAAGCAGGTGCGCCTGCCCATCACCGGCCGCCTGGTGCCGGTGATCGCCGACGACTATGTCGACAAGACCTTCGGCACTGGCGTCGTCAAGGTCACGCCGGCACACGACCCGAACGACTACCAGGTCGGCCTGCGGCACAGCCTGCCGATGCTGACCATCTTCACGCTCGAAGCCAAGGTCAACGACGAGGCCCCGGCAGACTACCGCGGGCTCGACCGCTACGTCGCGCGCAAGAAGATCGTCGCGCAGCTGGAATCGGAAGGCCTGCTGGTCGAGACGAAGAAGCACCGGCTGACCGTGCCGCGCTGCGCCCGTTCGGGCCAGGTGATCGAGCCGATGCTGACCGACCAGTGGTACGTCGCGATGACCAAGCCGGGCGCCGATGGCACCAGCATCGCGCAAAAGGCCATCGATGCGGTCGACTCGGGCCAGGTCAAGTTCGTGCCCGAGAACTGGGTCAACACCTACAACCAGTGGATGAAGAACATCCAGGACTGGTGCATCTCGCGCCAGCTCTGGTGGGGCCACCAGATCCCGGCCTGGTACGGCGACAACGGCGAGCTGTTCGTCGCCCGCTCGGAGGCCGAGGCCCGCGCCAAGGCCGACGCGGCCGGCTACACCGGCGCGTTGACGCGCGATCCGGACGTGCTGGACACCTGGTACTCGTCGGCGCTGGTGCCGTTCTCGACGCTGGGCTGGCCCGAAAAGACGATCGAGCAAGACCTCTTCCTGCCGTCCTCCGTGCTGGTCACCGGCCACGACATCATCTTCTTCTGGGTCGCCCGGATGATCATGATGACCAAGCACTTCACCGGCCAGGTGCCGTTCAAGCACGTCTACATCCACGGCCTGGTGCTCGACGCCCACGGCCAGAAGATGAGCAAGTCCGAGGGCAATGTGCTGGACCCGGTCGATCTGATCGACGGCATCGCGCTGCCCGAGCTGCTGGACAAGCGCGTGGTCGGCCTGCGCAAGCCCGAGACAGCGCCGAAGGTGCGCAAGTCGACCGAGAAGGAGTTCCCGGAAGGCATTCCGGGCTACGGAGCCGACGCGCTGCGCTTCACCTTCGCGGCGCTCGCCTCGCTGGGCCGCACGATCAACTTCGATTCGAAGCGCTGCGAGGGTTACCGCAACTTCTGCAACAAGCTCTGGAACGCGACCAAGTTCGTGCTGATGAACTGCGAGGGCGCCGACTGCGGCCTGAAGGAGCACACGAAGGCTGATTGCGAGCCCGGCGGCGCTTTCCACGGCTACATGAAGTTTTCGTCCGCTGACCGCTGGATCACCGGCGAACTGCAGCGCGTCGAGATGGCCGTGGCGCAAGGTTTTGCCGACTACCGGCTCGACAACGTCGCCAACGCGATCTACTCGTTCGTCTGGGACGAGTACTGCGACTGGTACCTCGAGATCGCCAAGGTGCAGATCCAGACTGGCTCGGAAGCTGAACAGCGCGCCACGCGGCGCACGCTGGTCCGCACGCTGGAAACGGTTCTGCGCCTGCTGCACCCGATCGCCCCGTTCATCACCGCCGAGCTGTGGGACACGGTCGCAGTGGTCGCCGGCCGCCGCAAGGAAGGCGACGGCAGCACCCTGGCCACAGYCGCCTATCCGGTGCCGCAACCGGACAAGGTCGACCCGGTGGCTGACGCCTGGATGGCACAACTGAAGGCGATGGTCGGTGCGAGCCGCGGCCTGCGTGGCGAGATGGGCTTGTCGCCGAGCGACCGGGTGCCGCTGATCGTGATCGGGGAGACCGAATTCTTCGCGGCGGCGGCGCCGGTGCTGAAGGCGCTGGCCAAGGTCAGCGAGGTGCAGGTGCTGGGCGATGAAGCCGCCTTCGCAGCCGCCACGGCCATGGCACCCGTAGCGGTGCAAGGCAACGCGCGGCTGTCACTGAAGGTCGAGATCGACGTGGCTGCCGAGCGCGCCCGCCTGAGCAAGGAAATCACCCGCATCGAGGGCGAGGTCGGCAAAGCCGAGGCCAAGCTGGGCAACGAAAACTTCGTCGCGCGCGCGAAGCCCGAGGTGGTGGTGCAGGAAAGGCAGCGTCTGGCCGACTTCGCCCGCACATTGGCCTCTCTGCGTGAACAACTGAGCCGCTTGCCCACTGCTTGAAACACCCGGGGCGGCACAATCTTTGCCACCTGGACGAGACGTCTACAAGGAACACACAGCGTGAAGAAAATCAACAAGGCCATCTTCCCGGTCGCTGGCCTGGGCACCCGTTTCCTGCCCGCCACCAAGGCCCAACCCAAGGAAATGCTGCCGGTCGTCGACAAGCCGCTGATCCAGTACGCGGTCGAAGAAGCTTATGACGCCGGCATCCGGCAGATGATCTTCGTCAACGGCCGCAACAAGCGCGCGATCCCCGACCATTTCGACACTGCCTACGAGCTGGAGTCGGAGCTGGAAGCGGCCGGCAAGAAGGAACTGCTCGCCTTGGTCTCGTCGGTCAAGCCCGACGACATGGAGTGCATCTACATCCGCCAGCCCAAGGCGCTCGGCCTCGGGCACGCGGTGCTGTGCGCGCAGTGCGTGGTCGTCAACGAGCCGTTCGCGGTGCTGCTGGCCGATGACCTGATGGTCGGCACGCCGTCGATCCTGAAGCAGATGGTCGAGCAGTTCGACGAATGGCACGCCTCCATCATCGCGGTGCAGGAAGTCTTGCCGGAACACACCAAGCGCTACGGCATCGTGGCCGGCACGCCGGTGAACGACCGCATGATGGACCTGACCCACATCGTGGAGAAGCCAGCGCCCGAAAACGCCCCTTCGAACCTGGGCGTGGCCGGCCGCTACATCCTGACGCCGGGCGTGTTCCGCGAAATCGCGACCCAACCGCGTGGCGTGGGCGGCGAGATCCAACTGACGGACGGCATTGCTGCACTGATGCGCCGCGAAAAAGTCTTCGCCTACCGCTACCACGGCAAGCGCTACGACTGCGGCAGCAAGGAAGGCTTCCTCGAAGCCAACGTCGAACTCGCGCTGGCCCACCCGCAACTGGGCCCGGGCTTCCGCGAGTACCTCAAGAAGCTTGAACTTTGAGCCCCCACGCTCCCTTCCGGGAGCTGCCCCCCAAAGGGGCTCGCGCAGCGGACCGGCCGAGCCGGATCCGCGCACGCCACTTGGAGAGCGCCAACGAAAAGGCCACCTACGGGTGGCCTTTTTCATGGCGCAGGGTCTCTACCTCCGGCGTAAAAAGTGGATGAACTCCGCGTCCTGGGTCTGCTGGTCGAGCAGTTCGTTGCCGGTCTGACGCGCGAAGGCCTGGAAGTCGCGCATCGAGCCAGGGTCGGTGGCGATCACCTTCAGCACCTGGCCGCTGCTCATGTCGGCCAGCGCCTTCTTCGCCTTGAGGATCGGCAGCGGGCAGTTCAGCCCGCGGGTGTCCAGTTCCTTGTGCACGTCGATGGCCTGTCCCATGTCTTGTCCTTGATGTCTGGCTATGACGCCGTGGTTTCGCCGACGCCCGCGTCTTCGGGCTTGGGCTGCAGCTTGGCGAACTCGATGAACTTCGGCTCGATGCCGCGGCCACGCAGCCAGTCGGCCAACGCATAACCGGTACCGGCCGGCCAGCACAACGTGTCGCCCGGCTCGAACAGCTTGTACTCGGCCAGCTCCGGCGAGAGCTTGATCTCGCCGTGCGCCTGTACGTGGTAGGCGATGATCACCTGGTTCATGCGCTGAAATTCATAGACGCCGATCAGATGAACGGCGTCGGCGACCAGTGAGGTTTCTTCCAGAACCTCACGCGCGATGCCCGATTCGGGTGACTCACCCGCCTCCATGAAGCCGGTGATCAGCGCGAACATGCGGCCCGTCCACGCCGCATTGCGGGCCAGCAGCAGCTTGCCGCCGCGGTCCACGCATTCGACCACCGCCGCCAGCACGGGAGTCGGGTTGTTCCAGTGGGTGAAGTTGCAGGCCGCGCAGCGCAAGCGGCTTTTCGCGCCACCATCTTCTTCGGCTTCGATCCACGCCAGCGCGCCAGCGCACTGCGGGCAGAACTTGTAGTCGGCTGTCATGGGCGTCAGGCCGGAAAAACGCCGGTCGACAGGTAGCGGTCGCCCCGGTCRCAAACCACGAACACGATGGTCGCGTTCTCGACCACCCGCGCCACCTGCAGCGCAACCCACAGTGCACCCGCCGCCGAAATGCCGGCGAACAGCCCCTCTTCGGCGGCGAGCCGGCGCGCCATGTCTTCGGCGTCCCGCTGGCTCACGTAGACCATCTCATCGACCGCACTCGGGTCGTAGATTTTCGGCAGGTAGGCGTCTGCCCACTTGCGGATGCCGGGGATGCGCGAACCCTCTGAAGGCTGGGCGCCGATGATGCGCACGCCGGGCTTTTTTTCCCTCAGGAAGCGCGAGACGCCGGTGATCGTGCCGGTGGTGCCCATCGCGCTGACGAAGTGCGTGATCTGGCCGTCGGTATCGGCCCAGATTTCGGGCCCGGTGGTCTCGTAGTGGATGCGCGGGTTGTCCGGGTTGGCGAACTGGTCGAGCACGCGACCCTTGCCGTCTCTTTGCATCTGCTCGGCCAGGTCGCGCGCCAACTCCATGCCACCCGACTTGGGCGTCAGGATCAGCTCGGCACCGAAGGCCTTCATCGTCTGCGCGCGCTCGACCGACAGGTCCTCCGGCATGATCAGGAGCATGCGGTAGCCTTTGATCGCTGCCGCCATCGCCAGCGCGATGCCGGTGTTGCCCGAGGTCGCCTCRATCAGCGTGTCGCCGGGCTTGATTTCGCCACGAGCCTCGGCATTGCGGATCATGCTGATCGCCGGCCGGTCCTTCACCGAGCCCGCCGGGTTGTTGCCTTCGAGCTTGCCCAGGATCACGTTGCCGCGTGCCTGCACCTCAGGGCCAGGCAGGCGTTGCAGCCGTACCAGCGGGGTCGATCCAATCGCGTCTTCCAGCGTCTTGTAGGCGGGCATGTCGAGGTCGTGAAGAGGGCTGCGTTGCATTATGGTCGCAGGGCCAAAGCCGGTGCCCGCGCATGCCATAATCCGCCCCCGACGTGCCTTCGGCGCTGCGCAACGCAGCTGCCCGCAAGACACGAGCACACGCAAGCACACACTGGCCCGGGTGGCGAAATCGGTAGACGCAGGGGATTCAAAATCCCCCGCCGCAAGGTGTGCCGGTTCGAGTCCGGCCCCGGGCACCAGTGACCCTCAGCTTCACGCTTCCAGCGACACGCCATGCCGCCGATGCCTCCCGTCACCAAGGCGCTGATGCTGATCTGCACGGCGATCTTCTGCGTGCAGTTGCTGTTCGGCTCCTACATTCCATTGATCGGCTGGTTCGCGCTGTGGCCGCTGGACAGTGGCCGCTTCATGCCGTGGCAGCCGCTCACCTATGCCTTTCTGCACGGCGACCCGCTCCACCTGTTCTTCAACATGCTGGGCCTGTGGATGTTCGGCGCCGAGCTGGAACGCCTGTGGGGCTACAAGCGGCTGCTGACCTTCCTGCTGGCCAGCGTGCTGACCGCCGCAGCTTGCCAGATGGTGTTCACGTCACTGCGGCACTCGTACGCGCCCACACTGGGCGCTTCGGGCGGTCTGTTCGGCCTGTTGCTGGCCTACGGCATGCTGTTCCCGAACCGCACGATCATGCCGCTGTTCCCGCCCATCCCGATGAAGGCTCGCACCTTCGTTGCGGTGTTCGGCGGGCTGGAGCTGCTGCAAGGCATCTTCGGGTCTGAAGGCATCGCCCACTTCGCTCACCTGGGCGGCATGCTGGGTGGTTGGCTGATGATCCGCTTCTGGCGCGGCCAAGCCCCCTTCCCCTCGCGCCGCCGCCGCTGACCCACGGCACACCGCTTGCCGCAGATTTGCGGGACAAGCGCCCTCAACGAGAGTAACCCTGCGGCTTGATGGCCGAGGCCGCTCGGCGCATGCTGAGGGCAGATCACGGCCAGCCGTCGTGGAGGTGTGCCATGGGTCGCATCGTTCGCACCGTCCTTTTCTGGGTCTGGGCACTGGCGGGCGCATGGCCGGCGGCGCTGGCTGCCGAAGAATTGATCTCGACGGAGGGCATCAAGCGCGCCAGCGACGCGGTGGTAGGCGTGCTGGCCAAGGCGGTCGACAACGCCACGTCGAATGTCACGCTGGGGCCGATACGACAAGGCTCGGGCGTTGTCATCGGTGCCGACGGCCTGGTGCTGACCATCGGCTACTTGATCCTCGAAGCAGACCAGGTATTGCTGCTGCCGGACGACGGGCGCCACATTCCGGCGCGGGTCATCGGCTACGACGTGGCCACCGGCTTCGGCTTGGTCAAGGCCCTGATTCCGCTGAATTTGCCGGCGGCGCCGCTCGGCGAGCCGACCCAGGTCGCCGACGAAGACACGCTGCTGATCATCTCCGGCGGCCAGGATGCCGGCATCAGCATGGCGCGGCGGGTCTCGCAACGCGCGTTCTCGGGCTACTGGGAATACCACCTCGACCATGCCCTGTTCACCACACCGCCACGCACCGACCACAGCGGCGCGGCGCTGTTCAACCTGAAAGGCGAGTTGCTCGGGGTCGGCTCGCTGGTCGTCAGCGACGCACTGGGGCCGGACCAACCGGCGCTGGCCGGCAACATGTTCGTGCCGATCGACCTGCTCAAGCCGATCCTGGATGAGTTGCTGGCCCAAGGCCGTTCGGCGCAAAGCAAGCGCGCCTGGATGGGCGCCAACTGCATCGAACTGGGCGGCGAGGTGCGGGTGCTGCGCGTCAGCCGCGCCGGGCCGGCCGAGGCAGCTGGCCTGAAGCCAGGCGACCAGATCGTGCGCATCGACGGCCAGAACGTCGACAGCCTGCAGACGTTGTGGCATCGCCTGTGGGGCGGCGGCGCACCGGAACGCGACGTGGCGCTGGACATCCTGCGCGATGGCCGCTCGTTGCGGGTGCCGTTGCATACCGTGGACCGGCAAAGCGCGATCAAGCAACCTGAGGGCACGTGAACGGGCGCCCTCGACGTCGCCTCACTCATGGGGCCATGCGTGCTGTAAGAACCCGTAAAGAGCAGCGCGAATCGGGTTGAAAGCATTGCCCGGCGCAGTGCGCGTCCCTAGCATCGCCCTTCGCGCTGGTTGAGTCGCTGAGCCCAACCTGGCAGGTGCCCTGCGCACCTGCCGCTCCCCAATCCCCCGGAGACAAGACCATGCAAGTTTTCTTGCGCCACCTGCACCTGTTTGCATCCAAAATGACAACGCTGTCAGCAACGTTGCTGCTGGCGATTCCGTGCGCGGCATCGGCCGGCTCCTGCGGCGAACTCGCTTTCTGCGACAACTTCGAATCTGCCGCCCCCGGCGGCCCGCCCAACACCACGCTGTGGACGGTCGGCGGCGCCAACTGCACCGGCACCGGCCAGGCCACGGTGGACTCGACAGTCGCCCACCGCGGCAAGCAGTCGCTGAAGGTCACCAGCACCGGTGGCTACTGCAACCACATCTTTGCCGCGACCCCGATCCCGGCCTCGCTGGGCCAGCGGGTGTTCGGTCGCTTCTTCGTCCGCTTTGCCGACGCGCTGGGTGACGGTCACGTCACCTTCATGGCGATGAAGGACAGCAATGACAACCAGCGCGACCTGCGCATGGGCGGGCAGAACCGCATCCTGATGTGGAACCGCGAATCAGACGACGCCACGGTACCGGTGCTGAGCCCGGCCGGCATCGCGCTGAGTGTGTCGCCGGCCGCGGGCGAATGGCATTGCGTCGAGTTCACGGTCAACGGCAACAAGGGCACGATGAAGACTTGGTTCCACGGCGCCGAGGTGGCTGGCCTGCACGTGGACACCGCGCCGACGCCCGAGGTGGACTCGCAGTGGCTGGCCCGCGGCAGCTGGCACCCGGCACCGGTCGACTTCCGGATCGGCTGGGAGAGCTATGCCGGTCAGCCGATGACGCTGTGGTTCGACGACGTGGCCTTGAGCAAGCAGCGCATCCGCTGCGGCACTTGAGCGTCGAGTCGCTCGCGCGTCACGGTGACGTTTGCAGACCGTCCGCTACCGTGGGGTAGCGCAGCCGCAAACGCAACTCGCCTTTGAGCCGGTGGTTGGACAAGCGCCGCGACTCGCTGAGAAAGCTCATCTGCACCGGCGACATCTGAAGCGTCGCCTTGGCCCGGCTGATGCGCGGCGGACGCGGCAGGCCGAAGTGGTCGGCCACCGCGTCGAAGTGGTCGCCCATCTTCAGCACGCTGTCGTCGCAGACGTTATAGGCCCGCTGCGGCGCCCCGCGCAGCAAGGCGGCCACGCAGGCACGTGCCAGGTCGTCGGCATGGATGTGGTTGGTGTAGACGTCGTCTTCGGCGGCCAGCACCGGCGCGCCGCGGCGCACGCGGTCTCGCGGGTCACCGCCTTCGCGGTCCAACGCATAGATGCCAGGCACGCGCAGCAAGCTGACGCGCCAGCCGAAGGCGCGGCCGGCCCAGCGAAGGCGGGCTTCTGCGTCGGCGCGCCGTTGCCCACGCGCGGTCGCGGGCGCAAGCGTGCGCGTCTCGTCGACCCAGGCGCCGCCGCAGTCGCCATAGACGCCGGTGGTGCTGGCGTAGACGATGCGGCGCAGTCCACCACGCAGCGCCAGCGCGCGCAGCAGGTTGGCAGTCCGGATGTCCGTGGTGCCCTCGCCTGGCGGCGGTGCCAAGTGCAGCACGGCGTCGGCCAGGCCAGACAGGCGGGCCAATGTGGCGGGTTCGTCCAGGTTGCCCAGCAACGGCACCGCGCCGGCAGCGCGCAAGGCGGGCACGCGTGCAGCCGAGCTGGTCAGCGCCAGCAGCCTCCAGCGGTGGCCCGCCGACCTCAGCAGGCGCAACACACGCAGGCCGACATCACCACAACCAACGATCAACAGCGTGGGACGTTTGGCACGGAGGGTCTTGGGGTGCATCAAGTGAGGGCGACAAGGCGCCGGGCAAAATGGCGGGTGGACCGCGCGCCAGTGTAGGTGGCGGCCCCGCGCCCCATCTGCCGGCTTGCGAGCCGCTCACACGGCTTGCCAGCCTCGCCTCTGCCCGCTTCGACCATGACCTTCACCGTCACCCTCCAGCCCTCCGGCCGCRGCTTCGACGTCACGCGCGACGAGCCCATCCTCGCCGCCGCGATCCGCCAGGGCATCGGCTTGCCCTATGGCTGCAAGGACGGCGCCTGTGGCACCTGCAAGAGCCGCCTGCTCGAAGGCCGGGTGATCCACGGCGCGCACCAGCACAAGGCCTTGTCAGAGGCTGAAGAGGCCAGCGGCCTGATCCTGACCTGCTGCTCGACACCGCAGACCGATTGCCTGGTCGAAGCGCGCACCGTGCCCGGCGCCGGCGAGTTCCCGATCCTGAAGATGCCGGGCCGCGTGCTCAGCATCGAGCGCCCCACCCGCGACGTGGCCGTGATCCGCGTGCAATTGCCGGCGAATCAGAACTTCCAGTTCCGCGCCGGCCAGTACATCGAATTCATCCTGCGCGACGGCTCGCGCCGCAGCTATTCGATGGCCAACGCGCCGCACAACCTGGGCACGCCGCCGTCGATCGAGCTGCACATCCGCCACATGCCGGGCGGCAAGTTCACCGACCACGTGTTCGGCACGATGAAAGAGAAAGACATCGTGCGGATGGAGGGCCCGTTCGGCAGCTTCTTCCTGCGCGAAGACTCGGACAAGCCGATGATCCTGCTCGCTTCGGGCACCGGCTTCGCGCCGATCAAGGCCTTGATCGAACGGCTGGAAGAACGAGGCAGCACACGCCCCGCGGTCTTGTACTGGGGCGCTCGCGGCAAGTCCGACCTGTACCTGCACGATTGGGCCGAAGCAGCGGCTGCGCGCTTGCCGAACCTGCGCTATGTGCCGGTGCTGTCTGAGCCGAAGGCTGAAGATGGCTGGACCGGCCGCACCGGCTTTGTTCACCACGCAGTGATGGCCGATTGGCCGGATCTCTCGGGCCACCAGATCTACGCCTGCGGCGTGCCGATCATGGTCGAGTCGGCCCACAGGGACTTTGAAGTCCAGTGCGGTCTGCCGGACGACGAGTTCTACGCTGACGCGTTCACGTCGGAAGCCGACAAGCACGGCGATTGATATTCAGTTCAGCCCGACCTCGGCGCGATAGCGCGCAGCCTCGCTGTCCAGCCAATCCGCAAACGCCTTCAACGCCGGCGACGCCGCCTTGTGCTCGGGGTACAACAGGTAGTAGCGCCGATCGCTCAAGAAGGCATGCGGCACGACCTGCACCAGCCGTCCACTGGCCAGTTCGTTGTCGACCAGCATGCGCGGCACCAGCGCGACGCCCAGGCCCTGCACGGCCGCCTCGCTGAGCATCGAGAACAGCTCCATCCGCGCGCCAGCCATGTCGTGCTCAACCTCCAGGCCCTGCGACTCGAACCAGTGGCGCCAGGCATAGGGCCGGGTACTGGCCTGCAGCAGCGGCAAGGTCGATAGCGACTGCGGCGTCCAGTCCGCGCGCCCCTTCAGCAACGCCGGGCTGGCGACCGTGACCAGCGTTTCGGCCATCAGCAGCCGGCCCTCGGTGCCGGGCCAAAGGCCGTTGCCGGCGTGGATCGCAGCGTCAAGCTCGGTGTCGGCAAACAGGAACGGCCGCGTGCGTGAGCTGAAGTGGACCGTGATGCCAGGGTGCGCCGCCTGAAACCCCGCCAGCCGCGGCAGCAGCCATTGCGTCGCGAAGGTCGGCACCACCGCCAGCTCCAGCGCCCCGCCCTGCCCGCCCAGGCCGGCTTGCGCCATCAAGTCCAGCGTGTCGCGCTCGACCTCGTCCAACCGAGTGGCCACGCTCCGGCTGTAGCGCTGGCCCGCCTCGGTCAGCCCCACGCCGCGCTGGCTGCGGCGAAACAGTGCGACACCGAGAAACGATTCGAGCGACGCGATCTGGCGGCAAACGGCGCTTTGTGTCACCGCCAGCTCGGCCGCAGCCTTCGTGAAGCTCTGGTGGCGCGCGGCCGCTTCGAAAGCGGCCAGCGCGGCGGTGGAAGGCAGTTTTCGGCGCATTGATGCTCCGGAGTTCCATCAGCGCACAGATCAGTGCGAAAAAGGCGTTTGATTGTGGGACTTGGGGATTCTATGATTCCACGCTGGAACAACTGGAGACCTTCGCCATGGCTGCTCGTGCCTCTTTCCACTGGGATGACCCGCTGCTGCTGGATCAGCAACTGACCGACGACGAGCGCCAGGTGCGCGACGCAGCCCGCGCCTACAGCCAAGACCGTTTGGCCCCGCGCGTTCTCGAGGCCTTCCGCCACGAGAAAACCGACCCGGCGATCTTTCGCGAAATGGGCGAGCTGGGCCTGTTGGGCCCGACCATCCCCGAGCAGTACGGCGGCGCTGGCCTGAACTACGTCTGCTACGGCCTGGTGGCCCGTGAAGTCGAGCGTGTCGACTCGGGCTACCGCTCGATGATGAGCGTGCAGTCGTCGCTGGTGATGGTGCCGATCAACGAGTTCGGCAACGAAGCCACCAAGCAGAAGTACCTGCCCAAGCTGGCCACCGGCGAATGGATCGGCTGCTTCGGCCTGACCGAGCCGAACCATGGCTCCGACCCCGGCAGCATGATCACCCGCGCCCGCAAGGTCGACGGCGGCTACAGCCTGACCGGCAGCAAGATGTGGATCACCAACAGCCCGATCGCCGACGTSTTCGTCGTCTGGGCGAAAGACGATGCCGGCCAGATCCGCGGCTTCGTGCTGGAAAAGGGTTGGAAGGGCCTGAGTGCCCCCGCGATCCACGGCAAGGTCGGCCTGCGTGCCTCGATCACCGGTGAGATCGTGATGGACGAAGTGTTCTGCCCTGAAGAGAACGCCTTCCCCGAAGTGCGTGGCCTCAAAGGCCCGTTCACCTGCCTGAACAGCGCCCGCTACGGCATCGCCTGGGGCGCGCTGGGTGCGGCCGAGGACTGCTGGCACACCGCGCGCCAGTACACGCTGGACCGCAAGCAATTCGGCAAGCCCCTGGCCGCCAACCAGCTGATCCAGAAGAAGCTGGCCGACATGCAGACCGAGATCACGCTGGGCCTGCAAGGCTGCCTGCGCCTGGGCCGCATGAAGGACGAAGGCACCGCCGCGGTCGAGATCACCTCGATCATGAAGCGCAACAGCTGCGGCAAGTCGCTCGACATCGCCCGCATGGCGCGCGACATGCTGGGCGGCAACGGCATCTCCGACGAGTTCGGCGTCGCCCGCCACTTGGTCAACCTGGAAGTCGTGAACACCTATGAAGGCACGCACGACGTCCACGCGCTGATCCTGGGTCGTGCAATGACCGGCATCCCGGCGTTCTGACCATGACCGTCGGCGCACTGCAAGGGCTGAAAGTCCTCGACCTTTCCCGCGTGCTCGCGGGACCTTGGGCGGGACAACTGCTCGGCGACCTGGGCGCCGACGTCGTCAAGGTCGAGCGACCTGGTGCCGGTGACGACACGCGTGTGTGGGGGCCGCCGTGGGTGGCGGCGAAGGACACTGACGAGCGTCAGGCGGCCTACTTCCAATGCGCCAACCGCAACAAGCGCTCTGTCGCGATTGATCTGGCGACGCCTGAAGGCCAGGCCCAGGTGCGGGCGCTCGCGGCGCAGGCCGACKTGGTGCTCGAGAACTTCAAGGTCGGTGGGCTCAAGGGTTACGGGCTCGACTACGAGAGCCTGAAGGCGGTCAACCCGAAGATCGTCTACTGTTCGATCACCGGCTTCGGCCAGACGGGGCCGTACGCACCGCGTGCCGGCTACGACTTCCTGATCCAGGGCATGGGYGGGCTCATGAGCCTGACGGGCCGGCCCGAAGGTGAAGATGGCGCTGGCCCGCAAAAAGTCGGCGTTGCGTTGGTCGACATCATGACCGGGCTGTACGCCACCATCGCGGTGCTCGCCGCATTGAGCCACCGCGACCGCGAAGGCGCTGGCCAGCACATCGACCTCGCGCTGCTCGACGTGCAGGTCGCCACGCTGGCCAACCAGGCCGCGAACTACCTTTCCAGTGGAGTGGCACCGAAGCGTCTCGGCAATGCCCACCCGAACATCGTGCCGTACCAGGACTTCCCGACGGCCGACGGCGACATGATCCTGGCGATCGGCAACGACGGTCAGTTCGCGCGCTTCTGCGCGATCGCCGGCAAGCCCGAGTGGGCCACCGACGAGCGCTTCGCGACCAATCCGGCGCGCGTGGCGAACCGCGGCGTGTTGATTCCGCTGATGCGCCAGACCACGGTGATGAAGACCACCACCGAATGGATCGCCGCACTCGAGGCCGAGGCCGTGCCCTGCGGCCCGATCAACCGGCTCGACCAGGTCTTCGCCGACCCGCAGGTGCAGGCACGTGGCCTGAAGATCGACATGCAGCACCCCACCTTCGGCGCGGTGCCGCTGGTGGCAAACCCGATTCGTTTGTCGGCCACACCGGTGCAATACCGCCACGCGCCGCCGGTGCTGGGCGAGCACACCATCGAAGTGTTGGCGGACTGGCTTCGCTAACGCCGCGTCGCACAGACTTACAAGACATAACCTTAAAGTTGACTGACATCTTGCTGCGGCGCAGCAAATGTCACCACAATCTCCCGAAAGGCGGCACGGCTGCCCACCCGTGCTCGGCACGCCAGGGAGATCCAATGACACCGATTCTGCGGCGAGGCGCCTGCCTCTTGCTCGGCTTGCTCGTGGCTTGGTCGGGCACAGCCCTGGCAAAGTCGCCCAACATCGTCTTCATCCTGGCCGACGACCTGGACGCCGCCTCCGCCGCAACGATGGAGCAAGTCAGGACCTTGATCACCAACCAGGGCACCGACTTCCGGCACCACTACGTCAACATCTCGCTGTGCTGCCCGTCGCGCGTCTCAACGCTGCGTGGCCAGTTCGCCCACAACAGCTCGATCTTCAGCAACGACGGGCCCGAAGGAGGCTTCGAGGGCGCCTACGCGAAGGGGTTGGAGTCATCCACCATCGCGACCTGGCTGCAGGATGCGGGCTACCGCACGGTGCTGTTCGGCAAATACCTCAATGGCTACCCGAACACGGCGCCATCGATCACCTACATCCCGCCCGGCTGGACAGAGTGGTACAGCTCGAATGGCGGCAGCCCGTACAGCGAGTTCAACTACAAGCTCAACGAGAACGGCCAGACGGTCAGCTACGGCACCGCCGACAGCGACTACCTGACCGACGTGATTGCCGCCAAGGCGACCGACTTCATCCGCCGCTCGGTCGACCAGCACCCTGAGCAGCCTTTCTTCGCCTACATATCGACCTACGCCCCGCACCTGCCGGCCACGCCCGCCCCGCGGTATGCGCAGGCCCTGCCCGGCATCACGGCGCCTCGAACGCTGTCGTTCAACGAGCCCGATGTCAGCGACAAGCCCTCCTGGCTGCGCGACGCCCCATTGCTGACCGAAGCCGAGATCGCCACGATCGACCAGCAGTACCGCAGTCGTCGCCAGTCGCTGCTGGCCGTGGACGACCTGGTCAAGAGCGTCATCGACACACTGGAAGCCACCGGCCAGCTGGCCAACACCTACGTCTTCGTCGCCTCCGACAACGGCTTTCACCATGGCGAGCACCGGCTCACGTCGGGCAAGCTGACGGCGTTCGAAGAGGACCTGCGCGTGCCTCTGAGCGTTCGCGGCCCAGGCGTGCCCGCCGGCGCCACCATCGACGCCTTGACCGCCAATGTCGACTATGCGTCGACCTTTGCCGAGATCGCCGGCGCCAACGTGCCGAGCTGGGTCGATGGCCGGTCCATCGTGCCCTTCCTGCGCGGCCAGACGCCACCGTCGTGGCGACGGGCCATGATGGTGGCCCGCGGTGAACATGGCGGCACATCCCGTGCGCTGAACGGGCTGCTCGAACCGCCCGACCCCTTCGATACCCTGGCCCTCAGCATCCCGCCGTTTACCGGGCTGAGAACAGCCGACGGGTACACG
>NZ_JBFUGE010000063.1:0-19735 GCF_056403075.1 Ideonella sp. P3_A4
GTACTGCATGTTGCTGGCATCGACATCGCTGGCCCACAGCGAGGCGCCGGTGGCAGCGTCGAACGCAAAGACCTGGCGCAGGTTGTTTTCGCAGCAGTTGTGCCAGGTGGTGGTGAAGACACGGCCGTTGGCCACCGCCACGTCGTTGTTCATCACCGCGTCGCCACCGGTGCTGGCCTCCCAGACCACGTGGCCATCTGCGGTGTCCACCGCCATCACCGCGCTGCGCCCGGTATTGACGTACAGCCGGTTGCCGTGAAGGGCCGGGCCGAAGCCCAGGTTCAGGTAGGCCGAGCCGGCCGGCAGGTCGGACGACCACAGCACGTTGCCCGAAGCCTGGTCGACGGCGGTCAGCACGTTGCGGTAAGGCGTGTTGAACGACGAGCTGACCAGGTAGGCGGCGGTGCCGGCGAGTGCCGGGTTGCCGCAATCGCCGACACCGGCCTCCGGCTGGCTCCACAGCATGTCACCGGTATCCGGCGACTGGGCCGAGACACCGTACAGGTTGGAGCAGATGAACAGCCGCCCGCCAGCCTGGGTGGCCGAGCTGGCGTAGAACTGGCCGATCATCGTTTGCCACTTCTGCGTCAGCTGGCCGGCGTTCTGCCGCGTCAGCGTAGCTTCGGCGGTGTTGGCGAAGCTCTTGCTGGCGTCGTAGCCGTCCTGGTTCCACTGGGCCTGGGCGGCCGTGGCGGCGCAGACGGCCAGGGCCACGGCGGTGGCGCGAAGGGAGCGGCGAACAGAGGCACGCGTTGAAGACGACATCAGGCTCATGGGGGTGTTGCTCAGAGGAGGGAGTGGGAAGTGGGCTGAACTGCGCCGGCGAGTCTATGGACGAAGCGTGGGGTGCATTCCCCCTCGTTCCGGTGGTGCCCTCGTCGATCCCTCATGGCAGCTGCTGCTCGCGCCAGCGCATGGCCATCAGGATGCGGCTGCGCGCGCTCGGGTGATCGAAGAAGATGAACTCTTCGACCGGCCCTGGTTCGGTCTTTCTGTATTCGGCCAGTTTGAGCATCGCTTCAGACAAGCCTAGCGGTTCACGCGCCAAATTGAGTGACCACATGTCAGCTTCTGCCTCCATCGTCCGCGTGATGGTGTTGGTGATGGGCGTGGCAACAAACATGAAGAAGCCGAGGGCCGCCACCAGCAAGGGCAGCGAGCCGACATCGGCCACGCCCTCGGGCCCGCTGGGCAAGCGCCAGCGCGCACCAAAACGGGCCAGCAGCCGTCGCATCACCCAGGCAGCAAACGAGAAGCCTGCCAGGAACAGCACGCCGAGCATCACCAATGACTTGGTGGCGTGGTGCATCGCGTAGTGGCCGATCTCGTGGCCCATCACCGCACGGACTTCGCTCTCGGTTGAGCGCCGCAACAGGTTGTCGTTCAGCCGCACAGCCGCGGTGCCCCCGAGCCCCGAAACGTTGGCGCTGACACGGGTGGTCTGGCGCGACGCATCGAACTCGTAGACGTTGTCGGCCGGCACGCCGTTGGCATGCGCCATCGCCAGCACCGCCCGCTTGATCGGCCCGTCTTCAACCGGCTTGTAGGTGTTGAACAGCGGGTCGATCCAGACCGGCGCCACCAACGAACCCAATGCCGACAGCGACACCGTCACGACGGTCGCCCACATCCACCAGCGGTCGCCGGTGCGGCGCAGCACCGCGTACAGCACCGACACCGACAGCGCCATGACCAGCGTCACCACGGCGAGCTGGACCAGACGCTCGACGAACCAGGCCGCGAAGTCCTGTGTCGCCATGCCGTAGGCGTGCTCACGCACGAAGCCCTCGTAGATCGTCAGCGGCAGCGTCAACACCCAGGTGGCGATGGCGTAGAAGCCGCCGTACAGCGCATCGGCCAGCCAACGCCAGCGCGCCACACGGCGGGCCCAGTCGCGCATGGCTGTCGACGGACGTGTCCACAGCAGCAGCGCAGCCACGGCGAGGCCGAGCAGCGTGTCCCACAGGATCAGCCAGTAGCCACCCTCGAAGTAGGCGTCCGATTGGGCGCGGGCCTCGGGCGACAGGCGGTCCAGGTAGGCGCGTGTGGCGGCCTCGGGCTCGCGCGGCAAGGTGGCACGCCAGTCGGCATCGACCGCACGCACCGGAAAGCGCGGCGCCGCCACGCTGGCGGCGGGGGCAGYCGGCGTGGCGTGGGCCGCGGCCTCGTCAGCGGCGTTGGCCAGGCCAGGGGTGGTCAACCAGGCCAGCGCGCACCACAGCCCGCCGCCGATCAGCCGTCGGGCCAGGGTGCGCCAGGAAGTAGCGGTGGAGTGCATCGCGTCCTCGGGCGGAAATCGAAAGGCGCGATTGTCAGCGCGCTGATACCTCCGCGACGCTGCCCCTAGTTTCAGGTCCACCGCCGGTGCTGCCCACGCGTTGTGCACCGTCACAATTTGCGCCAATGGCACACAGGAGGAACCCCGCGATGACCACCACCCACTTGAACCGCACGCTGACGACCCTCGGCCTGGCCGCCGCGCTGGCCACCCTGGCCGGCTGCGGCAAGGTCAGCGAGATCGCCACCGAGAAGGCGACAGAGAAGTACATCGAGTCGCAGATCAACAAGGACGGCAGCAACACCAAGGTCGACCTGTCCAAAGGCGGCATGACCGCCGAGGGCACCGACGAACACGGCAAGGCCTTCAAGATGGAGATGGGCTCGGCCCAGCTCAGCGAAGCCGACGTCAAGATCCCGTTCTACCCCGGCGCCAAGCCGGCCGACAAGGGCGGCACCCGGATCAAGAACGATGGTGGCGAGATGGTGTCGCTCGAGCTGGCCACCACCGACGCGCCGAAAACCGTGTCCGGCTGGTACCGCGACAAGCTGAAGTCGACCGCCGGCCCCGGCACGACGGTCATCGATTCGGCCGCCGAAGACAACGGCATGTCGCTGATGATCAGCGACCCCAAGGGCAACGAGTCGACCACGGTCAACGTCTCGGCCGACGGCGACGGCAGCCGCATCACGCTGATGCACGCCGTCAACAACAAGCCGCAGCAGTAAGCCGCGTCAGCGCCGCTTCGCGCGTGGGTGGGCGGCGTCGTAGACCTTTGCGAGATGCTGGAAGTCCAGCTTCGTGTAGACCTGGGTCGTGCTGATGTTGGCGTGGCCCAGCAGCTCTTGCACCGCACGCAGGTCGCCGCTGGACTGCAGCAGGTGCGAAGCAAAGCTGTGGCGCAGCATGTGCGGGTGGACCGAGGTTGGCAAGCCGGCCTGCAGCGCCAGCGTCTTCAGCCGCGTGCGCACCTGGCTGGTCGACAGCCGCGTGCCGCGCTGGCTGACGAACAGCGCAACCTCGCCGGCTGACGCGACGCCGGGCCGCAGTGCCAGCCAGGCCTGCAGCGCGTCGCGTGCAGCGCTGCCGACCGGCACGCTGCGCCATTTCGAGCCCTTGCCGCGCACCTGCGCGCTGCCATCGGCCAGGTCGACCCAGCCGGCCGCCGCGTCGCCGGCCTGGCAGTCCAGCCCGACCAGTTCGCCCACGCGCAGCCCACTGCCGTAGAGCAATTCGACGATCGCATGGTCGCGCGCGGCCAGCGCCGGATCGCTGTGCTCGGGCAGCTGGTTGGCCAGCGCCACCGCCTGGTCGACCTGCAAAGCCTTCGGCAGCGGCTTGGCCGCCTTCGGCGCCCGCACACCTTCGACCGGGTTCAGCTTGACGCCACCCTGCAGCCCCCACCAGCGGTAAAAGCCGCGCCAGGCCGACAACTGCAAGGACAGGCTGCGCGGCGACAAGCCACCGGCGTGGGCGCGCGCCAGCAGCATGCGCACGTGGTGCGGCTGCAGCGCGTTCAGAGCGATGTGGATTGCGTCTGCGCCCGCCACCAGGCGGGTCAGTGCGTCGGCGTACAGCGTCAACGTGCGCACAGCAACGCGGCGCTCGGTGCGCAGGTGGCTCAGGTAGCGCAGCGCCGGCTCGGGCAGCGAGGCGGCGGCCGGCGCGAGGTCAGGCGACGAAAGGTCGCCCATTCATCAGTCCGCCAATGCGCGCGCCATCGCGGCGCTGGCCAGGTCACCGACCTGCTGCAGGAACTCGGTGCCCATGTCGCTCTGGAAGCGCAGCGCATCGGGCGAGCCCAGCACCAGCAGGCCGAAGCATTCGCCGCTCGCGGTGCCGAGACGCAGGGGGATCAGCGCAATCGACTGAGCCGGTGTGCCATCGGCGGACAGCCAGTGCGCGGCTTCGAAGCCGCTGTTCAGGCCGCAATAGGGTGCAGCCAGGCTGGCGGCAAAGGTCTTCAGATCGTCGCTGACCGGCTGAGCCCAGGGCAGGCCGTTGTGCGAAGGCGCCACGCCCCACAGCCGCAGAGCGACCATCGGGATCATGAACTCGTGCTTCAGCTCTTCGATCAGCACCTGGCCGAGCATGATGGTGCTGCGTGCCAGCATCACCGCGCGGGTCCAGCGGTGCATCTTGCCGACCAGCGCCTCGTTGTCGTGGYCGGCACGGATCATCTCGATGATGCGGCGCTCCAGGCCCTTGATGCGCTCGCGCAGCATCTCCATCTGCCGCTCTTGCAGCGAGACGGCGCGGCCACCGTGCGGGCTGGCCAGCTGAACGCTCGCCAGCAACTCGGCCTGGCGCTCGAAGAAGCCAGGCGTGTTGGCCAGATAGGCAGCAATGTCTTCTTCAGTGATGCCCTGCACCCCGGTATTCACGCTCACAGCTCGATCTCCCCTTCAAAAACCGTTTCGGCCGGGCCGGTCATCAGCACCGGGGCGTCGCCACCAGCCCATTGCACGGTCAACTTGCCGCCGCGCATGTCGACATCGACTTGGGCATCCAGCCAGCCGAGGCGAATACCGGCCACCACGGCCGCGCAGGCGCCGGTGCCGCAGGCCAGCGTCTCGCCGGCGTCGCGCTCGAACACCCGCAGCGCAATCTGCGTGCGGCTTTGCACCTGCATGAAACCGACGTTGACCTTGCGCGGAAAGCGCGGGTGCGCCTCGATCATCGGGCCCAGTTCGCCCACCGGCGCCTCTGCCACGTTGTCCACGCGCAGCACCGCATGCGGATTGCCCATCGACAGCACCGCCACCTCGACCTCGCGCGTGCCGGCGCGGCGGGCGCGCCGGTCGTCGGGCAGGTCCAGCGGCCACAGCGCGAAGGCATTGGTCTCGCGCGCAGCCAGCCCTTCGGTATTGAAGGGCACCCGGCTCGGCTCGAACACCGGCTTGTTCATGTCCACCGTGACGCGGCCGTCGGGCTGTTGTCGCAACTCGAGCAGGTTGTTCATCGTCTCGACGCGGATGGTGTCGCGGTCGGTCAGGCCGTGCTCGCGCACATAGCGCACGAAGCAGCGCGAGCCGTTGCCGCAGTGTTCGACCTCGGCCCCGGTGGCACCGTTGAAGATGCGGTAGCGGAAATCCACGCCCGGCTGGGTGGAAGGCTCGACGACGAGGATCTGGTCGGCGCCGACGCCGAAGCGGCGGTCGCCCAACAGGCGCAACTGGGCCGTTTCCAGGGCCAGCGGCGCCTGGGTGGCGTCGAGCACGACAAAGTCGTTGCCCGCGCCATGCATCTTGGTGAAGCGAACACGCATGGCAACGATTATCAGCGTTGGGGCGATCCCCCTCCCCAGCGTCTGCCGGGCTGCCCACAATCGCCACATGCCCGCCGCCGCCAAGCCCCAAGCCACCGCCACAGGCCCCCGCAGAGATCCCCGCGTCGACGCCTATATCGAGCGCACCGCCGAGTTCGCCCAGCCGCTGTTGAAGAAGTTGCGCGACGGCGTGCATGCCGCCCACCCGGGAATCACCGAGACCATCAAATGGGGCATGCCGCATTTCATGTACGGCGGCCGCATCCTGGCCAACATGGCCGCCTTCAAGGCCCACGCGACGTTCGGCTTCTGGCAAGGCGAAGAGGTGGCCGGCACCGACAAGGCGGGCGAGGCGATGGGCCAGTTCGGCCGACTGACCAGCCCGAAGGACCTGCCCAGTGCGGCCCAGCTGAAGACCCTGGTGCGCCAGGCCACGGCACTGGTCGATGCTGGCGCGCCGCCGCGCAGCAACCGCCGCTCGGCCGAGCCCAAGCCGCCGGCCGTTCCGCCCGATTTCTTCCGCGAGGCCCTGGCACGCCACCCTGCGGCACAGGCCCATTTCGAGGCTTTTCCACCCAGCCAGCAGCGTGAATACGTCGAGTGGCTGGCCGAGGCCAAGCAGGCAGCTACCCGTGAGCGCCGATTGGCCCAGGCGCTGGAATGGCTGGCCGAGGGCAAGCGGCGCAACTGGAAATACGAGAACTGCTGAGGCCGTGCAAATCCGGTGCCTGGGTACCCTGTCAGAGCTGACAGTGTCCGACCGGCCCGGTGCGGCGCACACTGCCTCTCATACGCTGTCATCGCGGCCGGCCCGGCGGCTATGTACTGCCGGGTCCGGTGGCGCCTCCCCTGCTCTTGTTCAGACAACCCGGCTCCGCCCTCTGGGCGGGCCTTGTGTGCCTTCTTGCGCCCGACGCGGCCAAGACCCGGCGCATTTGCACGGCAGGGCTTATGAATCGGCGTAAGGTTGCATCAACGCACCCCGCATCCCACATGCGGCGGACAAGATGAAGCCCGTCCTCCACCGTCGGCACCTCTTGCTCCTTGGCTTGGCCACGTTGGGCCTCGCCAGTTGCCGGCGCACGCCGGAACAGGTGCACATCGGCTTCATCGGCGGCTTGTCGGGCAGCGTGGCCGAGCTCGGGGTCAACGGCCGCAACGGCGCCTTGCTCGCGGTGGAAACCCTCAACGGCCAGGACACGGCCCGCCACTTCGAGCTGCGGGTCGAAGACGACCAGCAGGACGACAGCAAGGCCCGCGCAGCGCTGCAGGCATTGGCGGCGCAGCGGGTGGCGTTCGTGGTCGGCCCGATGACCAGCTCGGTCGCGGTCGCCGTGCTGCCGCTGGCCGAAAAGGAAAAGCTGGTGCTGATCAGCCCCACCGCCACCAGCGACGAGCTGAGCGGCAAGGCAGACCATTTCTTCCGCGTCGCGGCCGGTGCGGCCGTTGGTGCCCGACAACTGGCTGAGCTGATGCTGTCGCGCGGCCAGCGGCGTGTGGCGGTGCTGATGGACCGGCGCAACCGCGCCTATTCCGAGAGCTTCGCCCATTCGTTCGGCGAGCGCCTGCGCGGCGGCGGTGCCAGTGTCACGACCGAGCAGGGCTTCGATGGCAGCAGCAACGACTTCACCGCGCTGGCCGGCGCGCTGCTGGCGGACAAGCCCCAGGCAGTGCTGATGGTGGCCGGGGTTGGCGATTCCGCGCTGGCGTCGCAGCAACTGCGTCGCCTGCAGCCGGACATTGGGCTGGCCGTCACGCCCTGGGCGGCCAACGCGCGCCTGCTGCAGCTGGGTGGCCACGCGGTCGAGGGCTGCCTCGCACTGCAAGCGCTCGACCTGGAGAGTTCGGCTCCGACCTACATCGCGTTCCGCCAGCGTTACCACGAGCGCTTCGGTGAAGACCCCGGCACGCCCGCCGTCCAGTCGTACGAGGCGGTGATGGTGGGGGCGGCGGCACTGGCGCAACAGGCCCAAGGTCAAAACCTGCGGCAGGCCCTGTCCGAACCAGGGCGGCGCTGGCCCGGGCTGTACAGCGACATCGTGCTGGACGCCAACGGCGACACCGAGCGGCCCCTGCATGTGACGGAGGTCCGGGCCGGTCGCTTCGTCGCGCTGCGCTCATGAAACAGCGGGTCGCGCTGCACAGCGTCTTTGCGTGGCAATTTGCGCTGGTGGCGGCCTTGCCGTTGTTGTCGGCGGCCTTGCTGTGGAGCGCRCTGGCGGTGCCCGAGGCGCTGCGTGAGCTGGAGCACGACAACGAACGCATGTCCACGGCCATGCGCGGCCAACTCGAAGCCGTGTTGACGGTGCCGCAGCGCTCGCTGCAGCTGGCCGCCCGCCTGCTGGCGTCACCCGGCAAGCCGGCACCGTGGCAACGCCAGGTGCTGCAAGAGACGCTGGACGCCACGCCGGCCTTCGAAGCCGTGTACCTGACGGACGCGCAGGGTGTCACCCAAGCGGCCGGCCTGCGCACCAATGCGGGAGCGCACGCCGCCGACATGCAGGGGCTGGATTTCTCCGCCCGGCCCTTTTACGCCACTGCCCGCGAGCGCCAAGGCCCGGTCTGGTCCGACACCTTCTTGTCGCCCTTCAGCGGCCGGGTGACGGCCGCGCTGGCGGTGCCTGCAGGCACCGGCATGCTGGTGGCCGACATGTCGCTGACGGACCTGGCGCAGGAGCTGCGGCAATTTGCCGGCCAGCAGGACACGGTGGTCATCGTGCTCGACGCCAAGGGCCACGTGATCGCGCACCCCGACCCGAACCTGGCCAACTGGCAAGAAAACCTGCGCGACCTGCCGCTGGTGCGCGGCGCGCTGGAAGGCAAGGGACCGGCGCGGGGGGAGATCATCCTGAGCGGCGAACGCTGGCTGGCCGATGCGGCACTGGCGCGGCCCACGGGCTGGACGGTGCTGGTGGCGCAGCCGCGTTCACGCCTGATGGCGCCGTTGTGGCGCGTCGGCATCGTCGCCGGCATATCGGTGGCGGCTGCACTGGCTCTGGCGGTGCTGACGGCCCTGCGCCTGGCGCGCCGGGTGGCCGAGCGCTATCGGCGCCTGGCCACGGCGGCGCAGGCCGTGGTGGACGGCGAGTCGCCGGACACCGACCTGGACTTCGGCAGCCAGGAGGCGCATGCCTTGTGGGAGCGCCTGCGGGCACTGCTGGACCGGCTGCAGGAGCAGGAGCAGCGCGCCAGTGACGCGCGGCGCGACCTTCAGGCGGTGCTGGACGCCGCGACCGAGGTGGCGTTCATTGCCACCGACACCCGCGGCGTGCTGCGCCTGTTCAACCGCGGTGCCGCCAAGATGCTGGGCTGGCCGGCCGCGGCCGTGCTGGGGCAACCGGCGTTGGCACGCTTTCACGATCCGCAAGAGGTGCAGACCCGCGCCGTCGAATTACAGGCTCAATTCGGCCGCCCGGTGGTGGGCGACGAGGTGTTCGTGGCCATCGCGCGGCTGAGCGGCTACGAAGTGCGCGACTGGAGCTACCTGAGGCGCGACGGCTCGCGCCTGCTGGTGTCATTGGCCGTGACTGCGGTGCGCGACGCCCAAGGCAAGTTGACCGGATTCCTGTACATCGCCACCGACCAGACGCAGCGCCAGCGTGCGGCCGAGTTGGAGCTCGCGCGCGAACGGGCCGAAGCCGCGAGCCGGACGAAGTCGGAGTTCCTGTCCCGCGTCAGCCACGAGCTGCGCACGCCGCTCAACGCGATCCTCGGCTTCGCGCAGCTGATGGGCATGCAGGGCGCCGACGCACTGACCCCAGGCCAGCGTGAGCGCGTGCAGCGGATCGAGACCGCCGGTTGGCACCTGCTCAAGCTGATCGACGATGTGCTGGACCTGTCGCGCATCGAGTCTGGTCAGATCACCTTGTCGACCCGGGCGGTGGACTTGCGCGCAATCATCGGGGACGCGCTGAGGCTGGTGTCGCCCCACGCCGACCAGATGCAGCTGCGGCTGCGGCCACCCCCGGGCGAGGCGCCCCACATGGTGCTGGCCGACGCGACCCGCCTGACCCAGGTGCTGCTCAACCTGCTCAGCAACGCGATCAAGTACAACCGCCCCGGCGGCGAAGTGCGCCTGGCACTGGTCAGCGCCGCCGACGGGCTGATCGGCGTGCAGGTGCAGGACACCGGCCGCGGCATGGACGAAACCCAGCTGGCGCGGCTGTTCTCACCTTTTGATCGCCTCGGGCTGGAGTCGTCCGGCATTGCCGGCACCGGCATCGGGCTGGTGATCACCAAGCGCCTGGTGGACTTGATGGGCGGGCGCCTCGAGGTGCAGAGCCACCCGGGCGAGGGCAGCTGCTTCAGCGCCCTGCTGCCGGCTGCGGACAGCGGCCACGCGGACCACGCCGATGCCACGATCGCGGCGGCGCAGTGGCCGGCGGGAGCGCAGGGCGATGTGGTGTATGTGGAGGACAACGCGATGAACGCCGCTTTGATGCGCGACCTCTTCGCGCTAAGGCCGGCTTGCCGCCTGCACCTGTGCGAGTCGATCCACCAGGGCCAGGCGCTGATCGAGCAACTGCGGCCCCAGCTCGCGCTGGTGGACATGCACCTGCCCGACGGCAGCGGCCTCGACCTGCTGCGCTGGTTGCGGCGTCAACCGGAGTTCGGCGACACGCCGGCGGTGGTCGTGTCCGCCGACGCGACACGGCGCCAGCAAGACGCGGCCTTCGCCGCCGGCGCGACTGCCTACTTGACCAAGCCGGTGAACATCATCGACGCGCTGCGGGTCATCGACGCTGCACTGGAAACCGCCGCGGCGGACCGAGACGGCGCCGCGCACGCCGTGTGAACAACGCGCCACCGACGGCAGGCGCGCCTTTCCCCGTCGTCAGTACAACTTGGCCTCGCCCGGCGGGCGGGTCTTGAAGCGGCGGTGCACCCACAGGTACTGCGCCGGCAGCTGGGCGATCTCGCTTTCGATGAAGGCGTTGATGCGGCGGGTCGCGGCGACCTCGTCCTCCTTGCCGGGGAAATTGGTCCAGGGCGGCAGGAAGCGCACGCGGTAACCCTGGCCGCCCGGCAGCATCTCCGCGATCACCGGCTGCACCGTCATGCCCAGACTGCCTGCCATGCGCACGGGTGCCAGCAAGGTGGCGGCCGGCACGTTGAAAAACGGCACGAAGGCCGCGTCGCGCGCGCCGAAATCCATGTCCGGCAGGTTGAAGAACACCGAGCCGCGCTTGATCGCCCGCACCAGCGGCAACGCTTTTTCGTGGCGCGAGAAGATCTCGGCATTGCCGAAGCGCAGCCGGCCGTCGCGCATGCGCGCATCGAACACCTCGTTGCTCTGGCGCTGGTAGATCGACGCCACGCGCCGGCCCTGGAACAGCTGGGTCGCCATGCCGGCGACATCCAGCGCCATGAAGTGCGGCACCAGCCACATCACCGGCCCGTCGTGCTTCTCGGCGAAATCGACCTGACCCTCGACGTGGATCAGGCGCTTCAGCCGCTTGGCCGGGGCATACCAGATCAGCCCGCGCTCGATCAGGCTGCGGCCGAGCCAGCCGAAATGGTCTCGCACCAGCGCAGCGCGCTTGTCCGGCGACCAGGTCGGAAAACACAACGCCAGGTTGCGCAGCGCGATGCGCCTGCGCCGCCGTGCAAGCGCGTGCAGCAGCGAGCCCAGCCCCCGGCCCAGCGCCGCCTGCGCGCCCATCGGCAGCCAGTGGATCAGCCACAGCAGCCCCAGCAACGCCCGCGCACCCATGCGCCCCAACCATGCCATCTTGTTCTCCGTTCTTCAGCCGCCCGCGTCGGCTTTGAGCCGACGGGGTGATTTGTAGCGGTTGTAGCCCCACAGGTACTGTGTCGGCAGGGCGCGGATGACCCGCTCCATCGAGGCATTGATCACGCGCGCCGCCTCCACATCATCCACCGGGTCGGCCGGCAGCGGCTCGTCCAGCGGCGCGATGTGGATCGAGTAGCCTGCGCCGCCGGCCAAACGCTCGCACCAGGCCAAGCCGACCTCGGCCCCGGTTTGCTGCGCCAGCCGCGCGGCCAGCGTCATCGTGTAGGCCGGCTTGCCGAAGAACGGCGCCCAGACGCCCTGGCCCAGCGGCGGCACCTGGTCCGGCAGCAGGCCGACGACCTCGCCGCGCTTGAGCGCCCGCAGCAACTGCCGCACCCCGGACAGCGTGGCTGGCGCCGTGGCCATGTTGGGCCGGGCACGGGCGGTTTCCTCCAGCTCGCGCAGAAAGGCCTTGCGCGCCGGCCGGTACAGCACGGTGATCGGCTTGGCGCAGCGCTCGGCCGCGGCCCGGGCGGCGACCTCGAAGCTGCCCAGGTGCGGTGTCAGCAGCAACACGCCGCGCCCGGCGGCCAGTGCGTCGTCGATCAGCGCCTTGCCCTGCCAGCTCACCCGGTCGCCCAGCCGCTCGCCGGGCGGCATGAACCACAGCCAGGGCACCTCGGCCACCAGGCGGCCGGCTTCGGCAATCGATTGGCGGCGCTCGGTGGCGCTCAGGCCCGCCAGCGCGGCGTTCGCGTTCAGGCGGCGGCGGTAACTGGGGGACAGCGCCCAGGTGGCCCAGCCCAGCACGGCACCCAGTGTGTGCAACCAAGCCAGCGGCCAGCGTGACAGCCAGCGCATAAACAACGTCATGTTTGAAAGTCGGCGTCTTTTATAATCGCGGTCTGTCGCCGAGTTAAGAGGACAACTTGCGGGGCGACGCGGGCGGTTTTTACCGGACCCGCCGGGCCAATCCCTTCAGAATGGCCTGTCAAATACCGCTAAAGCGTTCGCCGCCCTTGCCAGGTTGCCAAGTGGGACGACGCCAAGCCAATCGGCCCAGTCTCGAAACCAGCAACCTGAAAGCAAAGCAACGTGGCGAACGATTATCTCTTTACCTCCGAGTCGGTCTCGGAAGGCCACCCCGACAAGGTCGCTGACCAGATCTCCGATGCGATCCTGGACGCGATCTTCGCGCAGGACCCGCTGAGCCGCGTGGCCGCCGAAACCCTGTGCAACACCGGTCTGGTGGTGCTGGCCGGCGAAATCACGACGCAAGCCAACGTCGACTACATCCAGGTCGCACGCGACACCATCAAGCGCATCGGCTACGACAACACCGAGTACGGCATCGACTACAAGGGCTGCGCGGTGCTGGTCGCCTACGACAAGCAATCGAACGACATCGCCCAGGGCGTGGACCGCGCCAGCGACGACTACCTGAACATCGGCGCCGGTGACCAGGGCCTGATGTTCGGCTACGCCTGCGACGAGACGCCCGAGCTGATGCCCGCGCCGATCTACTACGCGCACCGCCTGGTCGAGCGCCAGGCCCAGTTGCGCAAGGACGGCCGCCTGCCGTTCCTGCGCCCGGACGCGAAAAGCCAGGTGACGATGCGCTATGTCGACGGCAAGCCGCATTCCATCGACACCGTCGTGCTGTCCACCCAGCACGCGCCGGAGATGAGCCTGGGCGACAAGATGAAGCCCGAGTTCTACGAGGCCGTGATCGAAGAGATCATCAAGCCGGTGCTGCCCAAGGAATGGCTGAAGGACACCAAGTACCTGGTCAACCCGACCGGCCGTTTCGTCATCGGTGGCCCGCAGGGCGACTGCGGCCTGACCGGCCGCAAGATCATCGTCGACACCTACGGCGGCGCCTGCCCGCACGGCGGCGGCGCCTTCTCGGGCAAGGACCCGACCAAGGTTGACCGCTCGGCCGCTTACGCCGCGCGCTACGTGGCGAAGAACATCGTCGCGGCCGGCCTGGCCAAGCAATGCCAGATCCAGGTCGCCTATGCGATCGGCGTGGCCCGCCCGATGAACGTCACGGTCTACACCGAAGGCACGGGCGTCGTCTCCGACGAGAAGCTGGCCGAGTTGGTGCAAGAGCACTTCGACCTGCGTCCGAAGGGCATCATCCAGATGCTGGACCTGCTGCGCCCGATCTACTCGAAGACCGCGGCCTATGGCCACTTTGGTCGCGAGGAGCCGGAGTTCACTTGGGAGGCCACCAACAAGGCCGCCGAACTGCGCGCTGCCGCTGGCCGCTGATTCAGCCTGCTGAACGACAAGGGCGCCCTCGGGCGCCCTTTTTGTTGCTCACGCCGCGCGTGGCTTGACCTTGCTGGCCACCAGCTTCGCTTGGCGACGGGCCACGTCGACATCCTCGTCGTGCACCAGCGCCACCCCCATGCGCCGCTTGACGAAGCTCTCGGGCTTGCCGAACAGGCGCAGGTCCGAATTCGGCACTGCCAACGCCTCGGCCACGCCGTCAAAGACGACCTCCTGGGCATCGACGCCGCCGTAGATCACCGCGCTCGCGCCCGGGCTCTTCAGCCGCGTGTCGACAGGCAACCCGAGGATCGCGCGGGCGTGCAGCTCGAACTCGTTTTGCCACTGCGTCGCCATCGTCACCATGCCAGTGTCGTGCGGGCGCGGGCTGACCTCGCTGAACCAGACCTCGTCGCCCTTGACGAACAGCTCGACGCCGAACAGCCCCCGGCCGCCAAGGTTGCCGGTGACGGTGGCAGCRATCTGCTGTGCCCGTGCCAAGGCGATGGGCGACATCGGCTGCGGCTGCCAGCTTTCGACATAGTCGCCGCTGACTTGCACATGGCCGATCGGGGCGCAGAACTGCGTTTGCACCTGAGCGCCCTCGCCGACGGCACGCACCGTCAGCAAGGTGATCTCGTAGTCGAAGTCGATGAAGCCTTCGACGATCACGCGGCCATGGCTGACACGGCCGCCGGCCATCGCGTAGTCCCAGGCTTTTTGCACGTCGGCCGGTCCGTCGAGCTTGCTCTGTCCCTTGCCCGAGCTGCTCATCACGGGCTTGACGATGCAGGGGTAGCCGATGCCGTCGTCGATTGCGGCCTGCAGCTCCGCTAGCGAGTCGCAGAAGCGGTAGGGGCTGGTCGGCAGCCCCAGCGTTTCGGCGGCCAGGCGGCGAATGCCTTCGCGGTCCATCGTCAGGCGTGCGGCGCGAGCCGTGGGAATCACACGCACCACGCCTTCAGCCTCCAGCGCTTCGAGCACCGGCGTGGCGATGGCTTCGATCTCGGGCACCACCAGGTCGGGCCGTTCGGCCTCGATCAGCGCACGCAATGCGGCCGGGTCGCTCATCGCGATGGTGCGTGCGTGGTGGGCCACCTGCTGCCCGGGGGCGTTGTCGTAGCGGTCGACCGCCGTGGTTTCAACGCCCAGACGCTGCAGCGCGATCAGGACCTCTTTGCCCAACTCACCAGCGCCGAGCAACATCACGCGCAAAGCGGCAGGCGAAAGAGGTGTTCCCAATGGTTTCATGGTGTGCCGCGGCCGAAATGCCGACAAAAGTGATCAATCTCCCAATTGTCGCCGGCGCCCCGCCCGCAGAGGCCTCAGTCCGCAAGCCGTACCGCAGCCCCCCAGAAAAGGGACAGCGAGCCCCCCTCTGCTAGGGATGTGACATCCCGAATCACATTCTTACAGTGCGCCACATGGAACCTTCACCGGGCTGAACCGCGAAGGCCAACGCCGACAGTCACTGGCCGGCGCGAACCATGCTCATCAGTGACATCCGATGTTTTGATCTAACAACTCAGGAGTCCAGCATGAAGTTTGCTCGCACCTGCATTGCCATCGCTGCGATGGCCCCGATGTTCGCGCTAGGCGCGATCGGTCCGGGCCAATACAGCGTCGGTGGCATTCAGCAGATCTGTCTCGTGTCCGGCGGCACGTGGTACGGCACGACCTTTTCCGGCTGGGGCGGCGCCTGGCAGCAGGTCACTGTCGGCACGAAGTTGCATACCCACATCTACGGCAACTACGCTGCGGGCGTCGGCAACGACTCGATCGCCGTGAAGGGCGCCGTCGGCTCGTGGACCGAATGGCGTGACGACCTGTCATTCCAGACTGTCATCAACCCGGTCAAGCTGACCAAGGTCAAGACGGCCTGCGATCCCCCGGCGCTGGCCGCCCAAGGTGGCAAGAGCAACCCCCTGAAGTGACGGCCTGACGTTGCGTGGCGCCGCTGGTGGCGCACGCAACGCACGCAGATCGCGCCCGGCCCTGGTCGGGCGTTTTGCTTTGGGGGTGACGCCCGAGGCATCATCACCCCATGCCGCGTTCCCCCACCCTCGACGATCTGCGCCGTTACGCGATCGCACGCAGTCTGTTCACGCCAACCACCTTGCCCCGCGCGATCGAGCGCCTGGGCTTCGTGCAGGCCGACCCGATCCGCGCGCCGGCGCGTGCACAGGACCTGACCTTGCGCCACCGCGTCGCGGGCTACACCGCCGGTCAACTCGAGCAGCGCTACCCGCGGCTGGCGATCGAGGAAGATTTCTTCGTCAACTATGGCTTCCTGCCGCGCCGCCACCTGGCGCTGATGCACCCGCGCACGCCGCGCCAGGCGTGGACGCCGGCACGCTGGAAGCAGGCCCACGAGGTGCTGGCGTTCGTGCGTGAACACGGCGCCGTGCACCCGCGCGAGGTCGACGCGCATTTCGCTCACGGCAAGACGCGCAACTGGTTCGGCGGCTCGTCGAACGCCAGCACGCAGCTGCTCGATGGCATGCACTACCGCGGCCTGCTGCGCGTAGCGCGGCGCGACGGCGGCGTGCGGGTCTACGCGGCACGTGATGCGCACGATGCGCCGCTCGACCAGGCTGATGTGCACACCCGCATGGACGCGCTGTTCGACCTCGTGATCGCCAAGTACGCGCCCTTGCCGGCGGCGGGGCTAGGCCAATTGGCCAGCCTGCTGTGTGGCGGCGTGCCGCAATGGCGCAGCGAGCGCAACGCCGCGCTGGCGCGTGCCAAGGCCCGGTCGGTCCACGCGCGCCTGGACGGTGTCGACTGGTACTGGCCGGCCGGCGAGAACCCGGCCTCGCGCCGGCACCAAACGCCCGAGCGCGTGCACCTGCTGGCGCCGTTTGACCCGGTCGTCTGGGACCGGCGCCGCTTCGAGCACTTCTGGGGCTGGGCCTACCGCTTCGAGGCCTACACGCCGGCGCCGAAACGCCAGCTCGGCTACTACGCGCTGCCACTGCTGTGGCGCGACCAGGTGATCGGCTGGGCCAACGCCGCGGTCAGCAACGACAGGCTCAAGCTGGACTGCGGTTATGTCGCCGGCCGCGCGCCGCGTGACGCCGACTTCCGCCGCGCACTGGACGAAGAACGGCAGCGCCTGGCCGAGTTCCTCTGCGTCGCGAGCTAACGCGCCGCCAACAGCGCATCCGCAACTTCGGCGAAGCCAACGCCGCGCTCGCTGGCCGTCACATAAGCGGGCTTGACGCGCAGTTCCGGCCAGAAGCGCGCGATGTTGGCCACGCCGACGGACAACGGCACACGCTCGAACATCAGCTGATCGTTGGTCGAATCGCCGACATAAAGCCACTCGTCGGGCAGGAAGGCTCGGCCGACCGTTTGGCGCACCGCCCACTCGGCCGCCGTCCACTTGCTGTGCGTGCCGATCCAACCGTTGACGTGGATCGAGCTGACTGTCGCCGTCAGCCCGTGGCCACGCATCACAGCCAGCACGTGCTCGATCTGCACTGGGCTCAGGTGGGCGAACTCGCTGTGGTCGACCGCGATGTCGGTCAGGCGGCCGGCGCTGTCTTGTGCCAGCGTGCTGCCGGGCACCTCGCGCAGCACCGCGGCAGCACAGGCTTGCAGGCGTGTGAAGTTGTCGACGCGCTCGGCGGGCGCTTGCGCGAAGTCGCGCCGCAACGTGCCATCAGCGGCGCGGCGCAACATCACCCCGCCGTTCTCCGCCACGATCGCGGCGATCGGCCAAGCCAGCGCAAAGGGCTCGCTCCAACCGGCTGGGCGACCGGTGATGGCAATGACCGGGATGCCGGCCTGCGCCAACCGTTCGAGCGCGGCCAACGCCGTCGGTTCGATCGCACCATCGCGCGTCAGCGTGTCGTCGATGTCGGTCAGCACGCCGGTCAACGAAGCCAGCCGCTGCGGCGGCACCGTGGACCAACCGGCGGCACCAGCGAGGGGTGAATCCAGCATGCGCGGCAGTGTCCCACGCATGCTGAAATCAGCCCCATGTCGACCCCACCACGCTTTGGCCGAAGCCTGCTGCCGCTGTGGCCGCTGGACCCCGCGATCACCTACCTGAACCACGGCACCGTGGGCGCGACGCCGCGTGCCGTACTGGCCGCACAGGCCGCGCTGCGCGACGAGATCGAGCGCCAGCCAGCGCGCTTCCTGCTGCGCGAGCTGACGCCGATCGGCCGGCCCGACGAGAACCCGGACCGTGCGCTGCCCGGTGGTCCGCGCCAACGCCTGCGCGCCGCTGCGGCGGCCATCGCGCCCTGGCTGGGCGTCCAAGGCGACGATCTCGTCTTCGTCGACAACGCCACCGCGGGCGCCAACGCGGTGCTCGCCTCGTTCGACCTGCGGCCGGGCGACGAAGTGCTGGTGACCAACCGGACCTATGGCGCGGTGGCGCGGGCGGCGGCACACCACGCCGCGCGCGCCGGTGCCACGGTGGTCACCGCCCCGCTGCCCTTTCCAGTCCGCAGCGAGACCGAGCTGGTTGACGCGCTGCAGGCAGCATTGACACCTCGTACCAAGCTCGCCGTGCTGGACCACGTCAGCCCCGAAACCGCGCTGGTGATGCCGCTGGCCGCGATGGCCACCGCCTGCCGCGCCCGGGGCATTGTCGTGCTGGCCGATGGCGCTCATGCGCCCGGCGCGCTGGCTGTCGACATCCCGTCGCTCGGCGTCGACTACTACAGCGCCAACCTGCACAAATGGGCGTTCTCGCCGCGCAGCGCCGGCATCTTGTGGGCCGCGCCCGAGCGCCGCGCCGGGCTGCACCCGCCAGTCATCTCGTGGGGCAGCACCGGTGGCTGGCTCGCCGAGTTCGACTGGGTCGGCACGCGCGATCCGACCCCGTTTCTGTGCGCCCCGGCYGGTTTCCGGTTCATCGACGAGGCGCTGGGCGGCCGCGACGCGCTGTGGGCCCACAACCACGCGCTGGCCTGGCGCACCGCAGAGCACCTGACCGCGCGCTGGGGCCTGCCGTGGACGACACCCCGTCACATGGTCGCCAGCATGGTCACACTGCCGCTGCCACCGGCGCTGGGCCGTGGCTTTGACGCTGCGATGGCGTTGAAGACCTGGTTGCTGGCCGAAGCGCGGATCGAGGCGCAGATCCTGGCGATCGACGATCGTCTGTATTGGCGCTTCTCGGCCCAGGCCTACAACGACGACGAGGACGTGGAGCGCTTCACGCAGGCCTTGGCCGACTTCCCCGGCGCGGGCTAGAATTCGCCTTCGTTCCGAGGAGCGTTGCAAGGCCCTGTACCCCAGGCCCCAGGCTCGGAACCCTACATTTGCAACGGCGCTCACCCGCACCGATGGTGTCGTGGGTGGGCTGTGTCTCCTGACCGGTTTCCGTTCACCTGCCATTGCTGCGGGTTGACCTTCCCCTGCCCGACCGGAGACCCCGACATGAACGCTGCCGTTCTGAAAACCGCCCCCGACCACGCGATCGCCGACATCAAGCTGGCCGACTGGGGCCGCAAAGAGATCAAGATCGCCGAGACCGAAATGCCCGGCCTGATGGCGATCCGCGAAGAATTCGCCGCCAGCCAGCCGCTGAAGGGCGCACGCGTCACCGGCAGCCTGCACATGACGATCCAGACCGCCGTGCTGGTCGAGACGCTGCAGGCCCTCGGCGCCGAAGTGCGCTGGGCCTCGTGCAACATCTACTCGACCCAAGACCACGCCGCCGCCGCGCTGGTCGCCACCGGCACGCCGGTCTTCGCCTACAAGGGCGAGACGCTGAAGGACTACTGGGACTACACCCACCGCATCTTCGACTTCGGCCCCGCGTTCAGYGAGGGCGAAGGCCCGAACATGATCCTGGACGACGGCGGCGACGCGACGCTGCTGATGCACCTGGGCCAACGTGCCGAGAAGGACGCTTCGCTGCTGGCCAACCCGGGCAGCGAGGAAGAGCGTGAACTCTTCGCCGCGATCAAGGCCAAGCTGGCTGTCGACAAGAACTGGTACACCCGCAAGAGCGCCCAGATCGTCGGTGTGACCGAAGAGACGACCACCGGCGTGCACCGCCTGAACGAGATGAGCGCCAAGGGCACGCTGCTGTTCCGCGCGATCAACGTCAACGACTCGGTCACCAAGAGCAAGTTCGACAACCTGTACGGCTGCCGCGAAAGCCTGGTCGACGGGATCAAGCGCGCCACCGACGTGATGATCGCCGGCAAGGTCGCCC
>NZ_JBFUGE010000064.1:0-19353 GCF_056403075.1 Ideonella sp. P3_A4
CTGATCGCCAACATGCTGGGCGTGCGCCGCGAAGGCGTCACCGAAGCAGCGTTGAAGCTGCAGAAGCTCGGCCTGATCAGCTACGCGCGCGGGCGCATCAAGGTGCTGGATCGCACGGGCCTGGAAGCCCGGACCTGCGAGTGCTACGAAGTGGTTCGCAAGGAATACGCCCGTTTGCTGCCAGGCCTGCTGGCGACGTGACCATCGCGGCCTGTCCGGCGCCTATGTGCGCTGGCAGACAGTGCGGCACGCAGGCTTGAAGCGAGACTGGCCACACCGATCGACGCTGCGGAGTTCCACGCGGTCTGGGGGCTGCGGGGCCTTCAGACCCTTCCTGACCGCGGCGGGCGATCGGGCCGCCCTTTCCATCCACGCGAAAGCCGATGTGCTTCAGCCAGAGAACCACCTGATCGAACAACTGCCGCGCAAGGACCGCCAGCACCTGCTGGCAGTGTGCGAGCCGGTGGAGCTGGTGTTGTCCGAAGTGTTGTGCGAGGCGGGTCAAACCACKCTCCACGTCTACTTCCCGGTCAACGGTTTCATCTCGCTGGTGGCCTTGATCGACGGCCACCCGGGCCTGGAGGTCGGCATGGTCGGGCGCGAGGGCATGCTGGGCGCGCCGCTGAGCCTGGGGGTGACCACGGCGCCGCTGCGCGCGCTGGTGCAGGGCGCGGGCACGGCCTGGCGCGTCAGCTCGGCCGACTTCGCTGACGAATTGCGGCGCAGCACCGCGCTGCAGAGCGGCCTCGATCGCTACCTCTATGTGCGCATCGCCCAGCTCGCCTCGGCCGCCACCTGCCTGCGCTACCACCTGATCGGGCCGCGCCTGGCGCGCTGGCTGCTGATGAGCCAGGATCGGGCCCATTCCGACCATTTCCACGTCACGCACGAGTTCCTGGCCTACATGCTGGGCGTTCGGCGCGTCGGTGTCACCGTGGCCGCAGGTGTGTTGCAGCGCGCCGGCTTGATCTCCTACCGCCGGGGCGAAGTCAAGGTGCTCGACCGCATCGGCCTGGAAGCGGCCGCGTGCAGCTGCTATGCCACCGATCGCCAGGCCTACGCGCGGCACGTGCACTGACGACGACCCAGTGTTCGACAGCGCACAGACAAGAGCGCACCATGGGCCTAGCTTGAGTTGCGGGACACGACCGCGCGATGACCGCTCAGACCTGCCGGCCCGTTCGGACGCGGCGGTCGAGCCATCGCCGCAGGGCCGCAAGCCCGGAAGGACAAACCATGTTGACCAAGCTGATGCTCAGTGCCGCGATCGCGGCCACCGCCGGGGCGCTGGCGCCCGCCGCCCACGCGGCCATTCAATGGGGAGTCTCGGTCAGCATCGCGCCACCCGCCCCGATGCTGGTCGTGTCGCCCCCGCCACGGCCAGGCTACCTTTGGGTACCGGGCTACTGGGGCTGGAACAACGGCCGCCACGTGTGGCTGAACGGCAGCTGGCTGCGCGAGCGGCCCGGCTATGCCTATTGGCAGCCCCGCTGGGTCCAGCGCGACGGCCATTGGTGGCTCGAACGCGGCCAGTGGGCCCGCGGCGACCGTGACCGCGACGGCATCCCGAACCGCCGGGACGGGGACCGCGATGGCGACGGCGTGCCCAACCGCTACGACCACCATGGCGGGCACCCCCAGCCGCAATGATTTTTCAACCCTGCCGTCTCACACGAGCCGGCAATAGGAGAACACCATGAGCCTCGGCCTCATCCTGCTGATCGTGCTGGTCCTGATGTTGGTTGGCGCGATGCCCACCTGGCCGCACAGCACCTCGTGGGGCTACGGCCCAAGCGGCGCCCTCGGGTTGGTCTTGTTGATCGTTGTCGTGCTGCTGCTGACAGGTCGCTTGTGACCCGTCTGGCCTTGCTGGATCGCATGCCACTGCTGGGCTCGACCGACGGTCACCTCGTCGACTGGAGCGAGGCACTGAACGCCGTGCCGACGAGGTTGCGCCAGATCGTCGGGCAGCGCCTGGTAACCGACTCCGGCCTGCCGGTCAGCGATGCGCGGGCCCAGATCCAGATCGACGTGCTCGAATGCGCCACCGCGATGGACGTGTTGAACGGCGCGCTGCTGGGCGAGCTGCGCCGCCGTCATCAACTGGACCATCAGACGCCGTCGACGCCGCAAGCGCTGGCGCCCGAACGGGGCGACCCGACCGACCGGCCGCCCGGTGGGCGCGATGCCAGAAAGACGGCGCCGCGCGAGCGCCAGACGCCGATGAAACAGCGCAAGCTGTTCAGACAACAGCTGGATCAGGCCTGGTCCGCCGGGGAGCCTGCGGGCAACCAGCTGGCCTTGTTGGTGATCGATCTCGAAGGTCTCAAGCCGATCACGCAAACCCACGGCCCCGACGTCAATGACCATGTGCTACAGATCATTGCTGCTCGACTGGGCCGCGCGGTGCGTGCCGGCGACGTGCTCAGCCGCATCGGCTTCCAGGAGTTCGGCTGCCTGCTGACCGGCCCGATCGACCGCACGCAACTCAGCCAGGTGGCCTGCAAGATGTTCGATGCCGTCTCGGCACCTTTGCGCACCAGCACCTTGTGGCTGCATGTCAGCCCCAGCATCGGTATCGCCCATGGCACCGATTGCGCCAACGGTGCCGCCGGCGCTGCCGGCATGCTGCTGGGGGCCAACGGCGCCATGCTTCAAGCCAAACAGCAGCACAGCGGCTACGCCTTTTTCGATCCACCGACCCGCCGTCCCAATCGGCGGGCGAGCACGTCTCTTCTTCAATCCGACAAGGCCGCCGGCACCGCCGTTGCCCAGGTCGGGTCCGGACACAACTGATCACACACCGTCGCTGCGCAGGGACACCGCCATGCTCTGCGTGACGCGCCCGGCCGACAGGTCCAGAATGTGAAAATTGCTGCCGTCAGCGGAGTTCCTGCGATGAAGTCTCACGACCGCCCGTACGGGGTTGAGAGAACCCCATGAGTGCCGATCTGCTGGACCGGGTCAACCAGGCCTGGTATGCCGAACCGAGCGCCGTCGCCGGCATGGGTGCGCAGCAGGGCTTCACCGACGAAGGGGAACGTGCGGCCTACGGGCTGCTCTCGCATGAGATGCACCAACGCCCTATCCTCGACCTTGGCGTGGGCCCGGGGCGCACGGTGGGCCTGCTGCAAGCGCTCAGCTCCAACTATGTCGGCATCGACTACCTGCCGGCGATGGTCGAGGCCGCACGGGTGCACCACCCGCGGGCCGACATCCGCCTGGGCGACGCACGCGATCTCGGCTCGTTCGCCGATGGGACCAAAGCCCTCGTCACGTTCAGCAACCACGGCATCGATTCGGTCAGCCACGAAGACCGGCTGCGCGTGCTGGCAGAGGCCTGGCGTGTGCTGGCACCCGGCGGCACCTTCTGGTTCTCGACCTTGAACGCGGTCGGCCCCGCCGCGCGCTACCGCCCATGGTTGCCACTGGTACCCCCGACTGAAGAGCGGCCCGGGGCCTGGCTGCGCCACACGCTGGAATGGGCGCGGGCACTGGCCCGCGTGCCCACCTACACCACGCGCTACTGGCGCGGCCGGGCGCTGCTCGAGGCCGGCACCGGCTGGGCCGTGGCGCCCTTCTTCGCCGGCGGCTGGCGGCTCGTGACCCACTACACCACCCTGCAAGAGCTTTTGCGCGAGCTGGCAGACGCCGGCTTCGCGGCGAACCCCGTGGTGTTCGAAGACGCCCATGGCCACCGCGTGGGCATGACCGACGACTTGCGCCCGGTGTTCGGCTTTAATGTGCTGGCCCGCAAGCCCCGCCCCGGCGCGGCCGATGGTCCCTGACTGAGCAGCCATGCGCTGAAGCAGCAGTGGCGGGGCTCAACCAGACCAGCAACCTGAGCCCCGGAGAGCCAACCCATGCCCCTGCGCCCTGAAGACACGCTGCGCCCGCTGACGCTGGCCAACGGCGACGCCGTCCAGCTGCACGCCTTGACCACCCTGCCCTCGCTGGGCTTGAGCGATGTGTCGCGGCTGCCGGTGTCGCTGCGCATCGTGCTGGAATCTTTGCTGCGCCACGTCGATGGGCGACGCGTCACCGAGGCCCATGTGCGCCAGCTGGCGGCCTGGCAGCCACGCGCCGAGCGCAACGAAGAGATCCCCTTCGTCGTCGCCCGCATCGTGCTGCAAGACTTCACCGGCGTGCCGCTGCTGTGCGACCTGGCGGCGATGCGCGACGCCGCGGTGCGCTTCGGCCGGCCCGCGCGGGTGGTCGAGCCGCTGGTGCCTGTCGACCTGGTGGTCGACCACTCGGTGCAGGTCGACCACTTCCGCGAGACCGACGCGCTGGACCTGAACATGCAGCTGGAATTCCAGCGCAACGCCGAGCGCTACCGCTTCATCAAGTGGGGCATGCAGGCGTTTGCCAACGTGCGCGTGGTGCCACCCGGTGTGGGCATCGTGCACCAGGTCAACCTCGAGTCGCTGGCGCGCGGTGTCGTCCGCCACGGTGATGTGCTGTTGCCCGACTCGCTGGTCGGCACCGATTCGCACACGACGATGATCAACGCACTAGGCGTCGTCGCCTGGGGTGTCGGCGGCATCGAGGCCGAGGCCGGCATGCTGGGCCAGCCGGTGTCTTTCCTGACGCCGGATGTGGTCGGCGTGCACCTGCGTGGCCGCTTGAAGCCGGGTGCGACAGCGACCGATCTGGTGCTGGTGATCACCGAACAGCTGCGGCGCTTCGGCGTCGTCGGCCAGTTCGTCGAATTTTTCGGCGAAGGTGCCGCGTCGCTGACGCTGCCCGACCGCGCGACGCTGGCCAACATGGCGCCGGAGTACGGCGCGACGATGGGCTTCTTTCCGCCCGACGAAGTGACCGCCGAGTACCTGACCGCCACCGGCCGCACCGAAGCAGAGGTCGACGCGTTCCGCCGCTACTTCCAGGCCCAGCAGCTGTTCGGCATGCCGCGCGCCGGCCAGATCGACTACACGCGAGAACTCGAGATCAACCTCGACGAGGTGGTGCCCAGCGTTGCCGGGCCGAAGCGGCCGCAGGACCGCATCGCGCTGGCCGACCTGGCCCCGGCCTTCACCGCGCTGCTGGCTTCGCCGGTCAGCGCGGGCGGCTATGGACGGACCGAGGTGGCGGCGCCGACACCACCATCAGCGACCACCACCGCGCCGGCACTCACCGATGGCGACGTGCTGATCGCCGCCATCACCTCCTGCACCAACACCTCGAACCCCAGCGTGATGCTGGCGGCCGGTCTGCTGGCGCGCAACGCGGTGGCGCGCGGGTTGAAGGTTGCATCGCACATCAAGACCTCGCTCGCGCCAGGCTCGCGCGTGGTCACCGACTACCTCGAACGCGCCGGCCTGCTGGCACCGCTGGAGGCCCTGGGTTTTCGCGTCGTGGCCTACGGCTGCACGACCTGCATCGGCAACGCCGGCCCGCTCGATGCCGAGATCGAGATGACGATCAAGGCGCACGACCTGGTCTGCGCCAGCGTGCTGTCGGGCAACCGCAATTTCGAAGCGCGCATCCACCCCGCACTGCGCGCCAACTTCCTGATGAGCCCACCACTGGTGGTGGCCTTTGCGCTGGCCGGCCGCGTCACGACCGACCTGACGCGTGAACCGCTGGGCTTCGACAGCGCCGGTCGGCCGGTCATGCTCAGCGAGCTCTGGCCGAGCCAGGAGGAGCTGGCCGCGGCGCTGCGGGCCATCGCCGACCCCGCGGCCTACCGACGCTTGTATGCGCCGGGCGCCACCGTGCACCCGCTGTGGGCGGGCATTGCTGCGCCCACCGGCGAGCGCTACACCTGGGAGCCGTCGACCTACATCGCCCGGCCGCCGTTCCTGGACGACATGCCGCTCGCGCCGGCGCCGTTGACCGACTTGCGCGGTGCGCGCGCGCTGGCCCTGTTCGGCGACTCGATCACCACCGACCACATCAGCCCGGCCGGCTCGATCGCGCCCGATTCACCCGCCGGTGCCTGGCTGCAGGCACAAGGCGTGGTGCCCGCTGCGTTCAACAGCTATGGCTCACGCCGCGGCCAGCATGAGGTGATGCTGCGCGGCACCTTTGCCAACGTGCGGCTGCGCAACCAGACCGTGCCGCCCGATGCACAAGGGCACGCCGTCGAAGGCGGCTTTGCGCGCCACGAGCCGGACGGTGTCGTCGCGGCGCTGTTCGAGGTGGCGATGGCCTACCAGCGCGCGGGCACGCCGACGATCATCTTCGCCGGCAGCGAGTACGGCACTGGCTCGAGCCGCGACTGGGCCGCCAAGGGCACACGACTGCTGGGCGTGCGTGCCGTCGTGGCCCGCAGCTTCGAGCGCATCCACCGCGCCAACCTGGTCGGTATGGGCGTGTTGCCGCTGCAGTTCACCGGCCTGGACAGCATCGACTCATTGCAGCTGCGCGGCGACGAAAGCTTCGACCTGCCTGGCGTCGAAGATGGGTTGATCCCGGGCCAGATGGTGACGCTGGTGATCCACCGGGCCGATGGCCGGCAGCACGAGGCGGCGCTGCGCCTGCGCGTGGACACACCGATGGAGGCCGAATACCTGCGCCACGGCGGCATCCTGCCGTACGTGCTGCGCGAGCTGGTGGGCTAGGCCCGGGTCGACCTGCGTTTTGTGCGCCAGCGCACCGACGCTCGTGAGGCCTGACGGCCAAACTTCCGATGCGCCGAGACGCGCGCGTCTTGCACGTCTGGGCGGCCTCGAAAGAAAGCCATGCCCACGAAATTCATTCCAGTCACCTTGTTGGTGCTGGCCGCCATCGTCACCACGGCAAAGGCCCCCTGGCCGGTGTCCGTGCCGATCACCGGCGCTGCCGCGCAGGGCGTCGCCACGCCGATCAAGGTCACCAGCCCAGCGGCGGGCCACCCGGCGCACCCGGTTGCCGCCGACGACTACCGCATGGACATTCAGGACGGCGTGACTGCCGATGCCTACAACCTGGTGCCCCTGGCCGAGCACGACGCCGCGCGAACCCAGTCGATGATCGACGGCATCGCAGGCCGGCGTTCGGCACGGAGTGCCGCCCCTGCCGACAGAGTCGACGGACAGGCGACGAGCTTGCTGCCCCGCCCCGCGGCCGCCGCGCTGTGGCTGGCCGGGCTGATGGCCGTGGTGCTGATGGCCCTTCGGCGCCGACGCTGAGCCTCCGTGATGTTGAGCGCGGACAGCACACGGACCAACGCCCGCAGCCGCCACCGGCCCGGATGGCCCGACGTCATCGACCCGCCGATCGGTGCGAATGGTGGCGCGCCTGACACCCCGCACCCACCGCACGCCTCTGCGGCCGGCGTCGGTGGCAAAGCGACCTGTGACTGGGACGACATGCTCGACGCCGTGGCCGATCGTCTGCATGGCATCTTGGAAAGCACGAGATCCGGGGCCGACCAACCGGAGGCACTGGCGCTGGCGGGCCGCACCCACGTGCTGGCCCTCGAATGCGCCGCCGCGCTGAATCTGCTGCACGCCGCGATGGCCTGCGATCGCACCGACCAGCGCCGACTCGAGCGCGAGTTGGGTGATGCCCGCGCCGCGCTGGCCCAGTCCCAGCTGGATTTCGAGGACAGCCACGCCGGCGAGTTGCATGCCCGACATCTGGCACTGCATGACGAGCTGACCACCTTGCCGAACCGGCGCCACTGCCGCGAACGGCTCGACGAGGCCCTGGCGCTGGCCGCCGCCCGCCGAACCACTGCGGCCCTGCTGTACCTGGACCTGGACGGGTTCAAGGCGATCAATGACCGCCACGGGCACGAAACCGGCGACGAGGTGCTGCGCATTGCAGCCGCTCGCCTGAGCCGCGCAGTGCGGGCCGGCGACATCGTCTGCCGCCTGGGCGGTGACGAGTTCGTCTGCCTGCCGGCCGGCCCGCTGGGCGATCCGCAGCTCGCCCACCTGGCCAGCAAGCTGTTCGACGCGGTGTCGGCGCCGCTGACGGTCAACACCCTGCAGCTCCAGATCCGGCCCAGCATCGGCGTGGCCATCTTTCCCACCCACGCCGACAACACCGAAGCCCTGCTCCATGCCGCCGACGCCGCGATGTACCGCGCCAAGCAACAGCGCAGCGGCTTCGCCTTTGCCCAGCGCGCCGTCGAGATCGAGTTGCCGCTGCGCTGACGGCCGCGGCAGCCTACCCGGGCACACGCTGTGCCCCTTTTTCAAGGTTCGTTTGTGCGCTAGAGCACAGACGGCGCCCGCGCGCAGGCACACGCTTTGCCGGCAAACCTTGACTCGTGAACAGCCCCCTTGCCCAGCAGGGAAGCTTCGCGCGCACCCGCAGCAGAGAAGGAAAACACCATGAACCGGCACATTCGAATACTTCGCCAGACCATCGCGCTTGCTGCGGGGCTGGCACTCGTGACGTTCAGCGGCCTGACCCGCGCCGACCCGCCTGGCCGCGTGGCGCGCCTGGGCTACATCAGCGGCGAGGTCAGTCTTTCGCCAGCCGGCGAAGAAGACTGGAATCGCGCTTCGCTCAACCGCCCGCTGGGCCCGGGCGACCGCCTGTGGGCCGACGCGAATGGGCGGGCCGAGATCCAGGTTGGCGGCGCGATGCTGCGCCTGAACGGCGCCACCGCCGTGTCAGTGCTGAACCTGGACGACGACATCACCCAACTGCAGCTGACCGAGGGCAGCCTGAACGTGCGCGTGCGCCGGCTCGAACAGGGCCAGGCCGTCGAAGTGGACACGCCGAACCTGGCCTTCACGCTGCGCCAGCCGGGCGCCTACCGGATCGACGTCGACCCGGACGGCAACGCAACCACCGTTCGCATGCGTGAGGGTGAAGGCGAAGTCACCGGCGAAAGCGCCTCTTACGTGATCGAGGCACCGCAGGTGCAGCGCTTCAGCGGCGATGCGGCACGCGACGAAGGCTATGCCAGCGCCCCCCCGCCCGACGACTTCGACCGTTGGGTGGGCGACCGCGACCGCGGCACCTCGGTGTCGGTATCGGCACGTTATGTGTCACCCGATGTGGTCGGTTATGAAGACCTGGACAACAACGGCGACTGGTCCGACGACCCGGGCAATGGCCATGTCTGGTACCCGCGCCACGTGACCCGTGACTGGGCACCGTACCGCGATGGCCACTGGGCCTGGATCGACCCCTGGGGCTGGACCTGGGTCGACGATGCACCCTGGGGCTACACCGTCTCGCACTATGGCCGCTGGGCCCACATCCGCGGGCGCTGGGGCTGGGTGCCCGGCCCGGTGCGCACGCGCGCCTACTACGCGCCGGCGTTGGTGGTGTTCGTCGGCGGGCCCCATTTCAACCTGACGATTTCGAGCGGCGGCGGTGGTGGTGGCGTGGCCTGGTTCCCGCTCGGCCCGCGCGAGGTCTACCACCCGGCCTACAAGGCCAGCCCGCGTTACTTCGAGCAGGTCAACGTCAGCAACACCGTCGTCAACAAGACGGTGATCAAGAACGTCAACGTGACCAATGTGACCAACATCACCAACATCACCTACGTGAACCGGCGCGTGCCGGGCGCGGTGGTCGCGGTGCCGCAGGACACTTTCAAGAACGCACAGCCGGTGGCGAAGGCCACCATCCGCGTGTCGAAAGAAGCCATCGACAGCCGCGAGGTGAACACCGCCGCCCAGGTCGCACCAACCGAAAAGAGCGTGCGTGGCCCGGGTGGCGAGAACGCTCAAGGCGGCAAGCCGCCGCCGCGGGTCTTCGCACGCCAGGTGGTGGCACGCACCGCACCGCCGCCGCCCAAGCCCAGCTTTGCAGCGCAGCAAGCCAAACTGGCCGCACAGCCCGGCAAGCCGCTCGACGATGCGCAACGTGAAGAGGTCAAGGTCAAAGCCAAGCCCACGGCCGCCGCTGCGTCTGACGCGGCCGCCCCCACCGCACCGGTGAAGGTGGTCAAAGCCAAGCCCGGCACTGCGAAGACCTTGTCGGCGCAAAGCGCCAAGGCCAGCGAGCCGCGTGGCGTGACTGAAGAGCCCACTGCCGCCGGCCGCGCTGCGTCGGCCGCGGCGGCGGCCCCTGCAGCTTCTGCACCGCGCACCGCCGCCGAGCGCAAGGCCGAGCGCCAAGCCAAGCAGGCCCATGCTGCTTCCGCCGCCGAGGGTGGAGCACCGGCTTCAGCGGCACGCCCCGGGCGCCCCGCCTCGGCCGCTGCTGCGCGTGCCGCGGCATCGGCCGCCGGCGCAGACGACCGCGGCGCAGCCTCCGCCCCGGACCGCAAGCCCACCAAGGCCAACAAGCCGCCGGCAGCTGCATCGGCAGCCGCCGCACGCGCCTCGGCCGCTGCGGCTCGGCGGGCGGCTTCGGCCCCTGAAGGCCGCAAGTCGCCGTTGGTCGACGAAGACCGCAGCCCGCCACCGGCCCCGCACGCCGCCAGCGCGCCGAAGCGCACTGTCGAGGAGCGGCAAGCCGCACGCGCCGCACAACGCGAGCGTGCCGCTGCCAAGGCCAAGGCCGCCGAGACCACGCCGGCCGCACCCACCGCGACGCCCCCGGCGGCCACCAGCGCACGCGAGCCCGAGCCCGCCGCCAGCCAGCCGAAGCGCAAGAAGCGCGAAGAAGAAGCCGCACCGCCGCGGCCCTGACGCGCGCTGAGTTCGCAAGGCCCGGGCACCATGCCCGGGTCTTCACTTCAGCCCGAGACCGGCTTGGTGTGGCTGAACAGGCCGTCCGGGTCGTAGCGCTGTTTCAGCGCAGCCAGTCGGTCCAACGTCGGCCGGCCATACGCGGCCTGGATCCGGTCGGCGCCCTCTTCCTCGGTCAGGAAGTTGATGTAGGTGCCACCGGTCGAGCGGTGGCGCGTGGCCTCGAAGGCCGCGCGTGCCCAGGCCATGTTCACCGCGTCGTCTTCCGGCTTTTCCCATGAGCCGGCGATGTTGAGCACATAGGCCGCATCGCGGTTGCCGGCCGGTGAATGCCCGGGCGGCAACTCGTTGAGCGCCCCACCGATCTGGAACATCAGGATCGCCGAGTGCGGCGAGGCGATGCGGCCGGCGTGCTGCACCGCCAGGTCGGCCAGCTCGGGCGACACGCGCGACAGGTAGTGCGACTTCCAGTAGTAGCGCCGGCCCTTGGGCTGCGTCGCGTCGAGCAGGCTTTGCATCTGGCAGTACGGCCGGCGCTGCACGATGTCGGCGACCGGCTTTCCGACCTGGCGCAGCGAGGCCAACAGCGCCTCGCCGTCTTCGATGCGACCGGTGTGGCAGACGAAGATCGCGACGATGGACTGGCCATGCACCTCTTTCGGCAGCCACGGCGCCGGTGGCGCCTTGCGCAGCACCGCCACGCTGGTCAGCTCGCGCGGCGCGGCGGCACTGAACTCGCGGTAGGCGTCGAGCACCTGGCGTGCATCTTCGCCGCGCCAGGCGATCGCGCCGCCCAGGATCTCGGGTCCGACCGGGAACAGGCGGTACTCGAACGAGGTGACGATGCCGAAGTTGCCGCTGCCGCCGCGCAGGGCCCAGAACAGCTCGGCGTCCTGGTCGGCCGACACGCGCCGGATCTGCGCGTCGGCGGTGACGACTTCCATCGACACCACGGTGTCGCAGGTCCAGCCGTGCTGCCGCGTCAAATAGCCGAAGCCACCGCCCACCGTGAGGCCGGCGATGCCGGTGGCCGACACGAAGCCCATCACCGCCGCCAGGCCATGGGCCTGGGTCTCGCGGTCCAGGTCGGCCAGCGTGCACCCGGCCTGGGCATGCGCGGTGCGTGTGGTTGGGTCGACCCACACGCCGCGCAGCAGCGACATGTCGATCATCAAGCCGCCTTCGCAGACCGCCAGGCCGGCGATGTTGTGGCCGCCGCTGCGCACCGACAGCAGCAGCCGGTGCGTGCGTGCAAAGCGCAGCGCCTGCACCACGTCCACCGTGCCGGTGCAGCGGGCGATCAGGCCGGGGCGCCTGTCGATCATCGCGTTCCAGATCTTTCTGGTCTCGTCGTAGGCCGCGTCCTCGGCCGTCAACACCGCGCCCTTGAAGCCCGCCTTGAAGGCCTGCAAGGCCTCGGGCGAGATCGTCTCGGTGCCGCCGTCGACACGCTTCAGTTCAAGTCCCATGATGGTTCCACTCCATTGATCGTCATGGGAGCGGAGCATGCGCGTGACGCGGGCTGCGGACCAGTCCAGAATCTGAAGCGTTGCCCGTCAAACAAGGGGGGCGGCACCCCCGAGGATTTGGAGGCCAGGCCATGGACGAAAGCTACGGCCAGTACTGCGCCGTCGCGCGCAGCGCCGAGGTGTTGTGCGAGCGCTGGACGCCGCTGGTCGTGCGCGAGCTGCTGTGCGGCAGCAAGCGCTTCAACGACCTGCACCGCGGCGTGCCGCGCATGTCCACCAGCCTGTTGACGCAACGCCTGCGCCATCTCGAAGAAGCGGGCATCGTGCGGCGCAATGCGGTCGGCAAGGTCTTGGAATACCAGCTGACCGAGGCCGGTGAAGCGCTGCGGCCGGTCGTGATGGGGCTGGGCCATTGGGGTGCACGCTGGGTGACGGGCGGGCTGCGCGACGAAGAGCTCGACCCGGGCCTGTTGATGTGGGACATGCGCCGCTTCGTGCGCCTCGACCAGGTGCCACCCGAGCCGGTGGTCGTGCACTTTCACTTCCGCGACGCCCGTGCCGGCGAGCAGCTGTGGTGGCTGGTGCTCGAAAACGGCCGTGCCGACCTTTGCCTGCAGGACCCTGGCCGCGAACTGACGTTGGTGGTCGACTGCACGGTGCGTGCGCTGACCGAGATCTGGGTCGGCGACCGCACACCGGCCGAAGCCTTGCGCACCCGCGACCTGCGCGTGGACGGCCCGCCGCGCGAGTCGGAACAGCTGTGGCAATGGCTGGGCAAGAGCCTGTTCGCACCGACTCGGGCCGCCGCGGCGCGGGGCTGATGCGCAGCTGACTTGCGCAGCTGACTTGCCGTGGCGCGTCCCCGGCATGACGCCCTTCGGGTTCGCCTTCAACCAGCACAACCGCTTGATCGTCAGCGAAGCGGTGGGAGGCGCGCCGGGCGCGAGCACGGTCTCGTCGTACCGCTTCGACAATAGCACGCCCGGTGCTCGAAGGCCTGCCGACCACGGCGGTGGGCCTGGCCGCGAACTGAGGCCGCATCAGCTGATGCGGCAGGGGTCGTCGCGCACGGTCCCTTGCCCGGTCAGCAGGTCGATCTCGGCGCTGCGGCATTGGTTACGGGCTTCGTCGACGACGGCGTGGCCCAGCAGTGTCGGGTGGCCCGGGGTGCACGGCGTGGTGCAGTTCTTCGGCAACAGCCGGAATTCGCTGCGCTGCGGCGTCAGGCCGCCCAGTTGCTGGACCAGCCGGGCCTGGGCTTGCGCCTCGGTGGCGAACGCTGGTGGGGTGGCGAAGTCGAGCGGCTGGATGTGCGAGTCGACCTGCGCGTCGAGTGCACGAATGATGTCGGCAGCTGGCCAAAGCCGGTCGCGCGGCAGGTTCATCTGGCGATAGGCATCGTTCGAGCTGTACAGCGTCAGCACCAGGCTGTCGTGGGTGGCGACACGGGCCCAGCCGTAGGCCACCGTGTAGTTCACGCGCCAGGCCAGGCCGCCGATCCAGGTACAGCCGATTTCCTGCTCGCCGACCTGCACGCGCTCGGCCATCTCGGTGGCGCTGATCTTGTTGCGGCGCTGGAACTCTTGCCGCCACAGGTCAAGGTAGCTCGCCTGCTGGGCCTTGGCGGCGCTGCAGAGCGCCGCGCGCGCCTGAGCCGAGGGGCCAGCGGGTTCGGCGGCCATCGCAGGCCCGGCGGCCCACAGCGCGAACATCATCGCGGGCATCAATGCGGCCATCAGCAAGGCCGGTCCGGCCAACCCCATCGTCTTCTTCGCATCCAGGTTCATCGTTCGCTCCTTGTGGTCTCAACGCCGAACCCGGTGATGCGTGCACGCCTGTCACCAAGCCTTACGCGGCCCGACAGCCGGTGAGTGGTCAGCCGGCGCCATCGAGTGGCGCCATCAACCGGCCACAACCGTGTCATACCGGCGTGCAAAGTCCACGTCCCGCGGACGCCGCGCCGGTGACGCCGCCGGATCCCCCTCCCGTCGATCACCCCCTCGATCCGATAATTGACCAACGCCCAAGCCGCCAGGATCAGGACCGGCAGGCGGTCAGGGAGGGAACCTTGATTCAGAACTTGTTGGTGGCGGTTGTCAGTGCCGTTCGAGCCACCGCCCAGCACGCACGGCGGGCCGGCCTGTGGGCCTGCCTGAGTGCGGGCGTGACCCTGACCACCCCCGCGATCGCGGCACAGGTGGGCAGCCCGGCCATTGCACCACCGGCCTCCTGGGTACTGCCACTGACCCCCGAGCCTGGCCGCGAGCTGCCCGCCGAGCAAGTGGCCAAGGGTGTGCAGTACCTGCTGCTGGACCAGCAGCAGCGCGTCGACGCCAACGACAAGACGCATTACCGGCATCTGGCCTCGAAAGCGCTCAATGCGCAAGGTGTCGAGTCGATCGCCAACATCGAGATCCGCTTCGACCCGTCGTACCAGAAGCTGACGCTGCACACGATCAACATCCGCCGCGGCAGCGCGGTGATCGCCAAGCTGCCGACCGCGCAGGTGCGCGTGCTGCAGCGTGAATCGGGCCTGGAGTCGCTGATCTTCGACGGCTCGCGCACGGCGCATGTGTTCCTCGACGATGTGCGTGTCGGCGACGTCGTCGAGTACGCCTACAGCCTGCGTGGCAGCAACCCGGTGTTCGGCAACCGCCACGGCGGGCGTTTCGATTTCCAGTTCGACGTGCCGGTGGAAAGGCTCCACGCCCGCCTGCTGTGGCCCGCCGGGCGCCCGTTGCAATGGCATCTGCACAACCAGGCAGCGCCGGCCAGTGAAGAAGAGGTGGGCGGCCAGCGCATCTACAGCTGGGACCTGCGCGCGGTCGACGCCCGCGTCATCGAGGACGACGCCCCCGCCTGGTTCGACCCCTACCCGTTCGTCGAATGGGGCGAGTTCGCCAACTGGCATGCCGTGGCCGACTGGGCGCTGCCGCTGTACCGGCTGCCGGCCACGCCAACGCCGCGGGTGCGCGCCGCGGCCGACCAATTGGCAGCCAACCACGCAACACCGGCCGAGCGCCTGGCGGCCACACTGCGTTATGTGCAAAGTGAAGTGCGCTACCTGGGTATCGAGGTCGGGCCTGGCTCGCACGCGCCGAATCCGCCCGAACTGGTGCTCGAGCGCCGCTACGGCGACTGCAAGGACAAGACGCTGTTGACGGTGGCGCTGCTGCGCCAACTGGGCATCGAGGCCCAACCAGCGCTGGTGCACACGTCGATGCGCCAGGCCATCGAGGCCAACCGGCCGTCGCCCAACGCGTTCAACCACGTGCTGGTGCGCGCCCGCCTCGATGGGCGCGACTACTGGCTGGACCCGACGCGCTCACCGCAGCAAGGCAGCCTGGATCAGCTGGTGCAGGCCGACTACGGCCGCGCGCTGGTGGTCGACGCAGCCACCGATGCGCTGGTGCCAATGGCCGGCGACAAGGCCCGCGTGCAGCAACGCGTGGTGCATTCGGTGATCGATGCGCGCGCCGGCTTCGACAAGCCGGTGCGCTACACCGTGACCACCGAAGCCACCGGTGCCGCGGCCGAGTCGCTGCGCTCGACGCTGAGTTCGCGCCGGCGCGAAGACCTGCAGAAGGACTACCTGAACTTCTACGTCGGCCAGTTCGGCGCGATGGACGTGTCCGCGCCGATGCGGGTCGACGACGACGTCAAGGCCAACCGCCTGTCGGTGACCGAGGAGTACGCGCTGAAGGAGTTCTGGCAGCACTCGGACAAGCACAAGCGCCTCGAAGGCACCGTCACCAGCTCCGAGGTTCGCGAGCACCTGCAGCGGCCGAAAAGCCTGGTCCGCAACTCACCGCTGGCCGTCGCTTACCCGACCGACGTGATGCAGGTGACCGAAGTGAAGCTGCCGGAGAGCTGGACGATCCAGGCCGACAAGACGCATGTCGACGACCCGGCGTTCGAGTACGAGCGCAACGAAGCCTGGGACGAAGCCACCCGCACGCTGACGTTGACCGACCATTTCCAGTCCCGCGTCGACCATGTCAATGCCGACCAGATGGCCCGTTATGCCAGCAACCTGGAGAAGGCCCGCGACAGCACTGCATTCACGCTCTACAAGTACGACCCGGGCGGCAATACCGCCGCCGACACGAGCCCGACCCATTGGCTGCCGGCGGTCGTGACGACGCTTTGCTTGATCGGCTTCGGCATGCTGGCGAGCCGCGTCTACCGCTGGGACCCGGCGCCGGAGCGGCCACTGGTCGGCACCCGCGGGCCGGTGAAGCCCTGGGCCCTCGGTGGCTGGCTGATCCTGCCGCTGCTGGGTGTGCCATTCAACCTGTACCAACTCGGCCACGAGGTCTACAACCTGTGGCCATCGTTGACCACCGACCACTGGCTCTCGGTGACCACGGTCGGCGACGACAGCTTCCACCCGCTGATGGCGCCGCTGCTGATCTTCGAGTTGGTGACCAACCTGGGCCTGATGGCGGCGTACCTGCTGCTGGTGCCGCTGTTTCTCACCCGCCGCACCAGCCTGCCGCGCCTGTACATGGCGACGATCGCCACCAACGCCGCGACCCAGGTGCTCGACAGTGCGCTGGCGCTGATGATCCCGGCAACCGCAGCAACGCTGGACCCAGCACACTGGGGCACGCTGGTTCGCGTCCTGATCGCCGCCGCGATCTGGATCGCCTACTTCCGCGGCTCGGAGCGGGTGAAGGCGACGTTTGTGATGCGGCGTCCGTTGCCCGCGACGACGCCGACGATGGAGACTCGCCCCACTGCGTCGGCAGCCTGACCTCAGCGCGCCAACACCGGCTTCAACGCCACGCCCGTGTGCGTGCCAGCCTTGACCACCTGCTCCGGCGTACCGGCGCAGACCACGCGGCCGCCGGCGCCGCCGCCTTCGGGGCCGAGGTCGACGACCCAGTCGGCTTCGGCGATCACGTCGAGGTCGTGTTCGATCACGACCACGCTGTGGCCACCGAGGACCAGGCGGTGCAGCACATGGATCAACTTCTCGACGTCGGCCATGTGCAGGCCGACCGTCGGCTCGTCAAGCACGTACAGCGTGTGCGGCGGCTTCTGGCCACGCCGTGTGACGTCGTCGCGCACCTTGCTCAGTTCGGTCACCAGCTTGATGCGCTGCGCCTCGCCGCCGGACAGCGTCGGTGACGGCTGGCCCAAGGTCAGATACCCCAGGCCGACGTCCTTCAGCAGCTGCAGCGGGTGCGCGATGCCCGGCATGCTGGCGAAGAACTCGACCGCTTCGTCGACCTCCATCGCCAGCACGTCGCCGATGCTCTTGCCGCGCCAGCTGACCGCCAGAGTTTCCTGGTTGAAGCGCTGGCCGTGGCAGACATCGCACGGCACTTTCACGTCGGGCAGGAAGCTCATCTCGATCGTGCGCATGCCCTGGCCTTCGCAGCCGGGGCAGCGGCCTTGGCCGGTGTTGAACGAGAAGCGCGCCGCCGCATAGCCGCGCGCCTTGGCCTCCAGCGTCTCGGTGAACAGGCGCCGGATCTGGTCCCAGAAGCCGATGTAGGTGGCCGGGCACGAGCGCGGTGTCTTGCCGATCGGCGTCTGGTCGACTTCGAGCACGCGGTCGATCGCGCCCCAGCCATTCAGTGCACTGCAACCGGTGAGCGTGAACTCGCGCGGCGCGCCACGGCCCTTGGCGGCCACCGCAGTGGCCACGTTGGCCAGCAGCACGTCTCGCGCCAGCGTCGACTTGCCTGAGCCTGAGACGCCGGTCACCGCGACCAGGCGCTGCAGCGGGATGTCGATGTCGACCTTCTGCAGGTTGTGCAGATGGGCGCCACGCAGCTCCAGCATCGGCGTGGTGGCAGTGACCGTACGCCGCTCGTGCAGCGGGTGCTTCAGCGGTGTTGCCAGGAAACGGCCGGTCAGCGAATCCGGGTTCGCCGCCAGGTCGGCCGCGGTGCCCTCGGCGATCAGGCGACCGCCGCGTTTGCCGGCGCCGGGGCCGATGTCGATGATGTGGTCGGCGCGGCGGATCGTGTCTTCGTCGTGCTCGACGACCACCAGCGTGTTGCCCTTATCGCCGAGCTTGTGTAGCGCATTGAGCAGGATGCCGTTGTCGCGCGGGTGCAGGCCGATCGTCGGCTCGTCGAGCACGTAGCAGACGCCTTGCAGGTTGCTGCCCAGCTGCGCGGCGAGGCGAATGCGCTGCGCTTCACCACCCGACAGCGTCGGCGCAGCACGGTCCAGCGTCAGGTAGCCCAGGCCCACCTCTTCGAGGAACTCGAGCCGGTTGCGGATCTCGGTGATGACGTCGCGTGCGATGCCGGCTTCGCGGCCGACCAGCTTCAGCGCATCGACCCAGGCCCGCGTGTCGCGCACCGACCATTGCGCGACCTCGTGGATGCCGAGCGACGAGAAGGTCACCGCGCGCGAGGTCGGGTTCAGCCGCGCGCCTTCGCAGTCCGGGCAGGGTTCGCCGGCGACACCTTCGACTTCCGGCTCTTCGCTCGGGAAGCTCTGCTCGCGGCCCTTGTTGTCGTCGTCACGCTTGGTGTCATCGAAGGCCTGGCGCTGTTCGCGCGTCAGCGTCAGCCCGGTGCCCACGCAGCTGGTGCACCAGCCGTGCTTGCTGTTGTAGCTGAACATGCGCGGGTCCAGCTCGGGGTAGCTGGTGCCGCATACGGGGCAGGCGCGCTTGGTCGAGAAGACCGTGACTTGGCCGATGCGGGCGGTGCTGCCGCCGGCGGCCATGGTGCCTGCCAGGCCGTCGAGCGGGTGCAGCAGGTGCAAGACGCCTTTGCCGATCTCCAGTGCTTGCGACAGCAGGCTGCGCAGCTCGGCTTCGTTGTCCTTTCGCACGATCAGGTCGCCGACAGGCAGCTCCAGCGTGTGCTCCTTGAAGCGGTCCAATCGCGGCCACGGATCCACCGGCAGGAACTCACCGTCGACACGCAAGTGCGAATGGCCACGCGCCTTCGCCCACTTGGCCAGGTCGGTGTAGACGCCCTTGCGGTTGACGACCAGCGGCGCGAGCAGGCCCACGTGCTGGCCGGCATGGTCACGCAGCAGCTGTGCGGCGATGCTCTCGGCGCTTTGCGGCATCACCGGCGCGCCGTCCTTCACGCAGTGCTGCAAGCCGAGCTTGACCCACAGCAGGCGCAAGAAGTGCCAGACCTCAGTCGTCGTCGCGACCGTGCTCTTGCGGCCGCCGCGCGACAGGCGCTGCTCGATCGCGACGGTGGGCGGGATGCCCCAGACCGCATCGACCTCGGGCCGCCCGGCCGGCTGCACGATGCTGCGGGCGTAGGCGTTGAGCGATTCAAGGTAGCGCCGCTGGCCCTCGTTGAACAGGATGTCGAAGGCCAGCGTCGACTTGCCTGAACCCGACACGCCAGTGACCACGCTGAACTTGC
>NZ_JBFUGE010000065.1:0-19316 GCF_056403075.1 Ideonella sp. P3_A4
AAGTGCCCGACGAAGGCGCAGTTCGAGGCGGCCTTTCTTGACGCTGGCGCGCCGTCGGCGTCTTCGTTCCTGACCAATGGAACGATGGTGTTCGAGGCAGCTTCGGCCGCTGCGGCCAAGAGCGTGCTGGCAGCGGCGTGCGAGGCGATGCAGGCCTCGTGCGGCCTGGTCGAACCTGCGTTCCTGCGTTCGATGCGGCAATTGGCCACCCTCGCCAAGGGTGAGCCCTTCGCCGAGGTGGACGAGCAGCAGGTCTACGCCTGCTGCATCACCTTCCTGCATCCCAAGGCCAAGCTCGACACGGGCTCGCTGCCCATTGAATCAACGCGCGGCGATTGCAGCATCTTTGCCTGCACCGGCGCCGAGGCCTTCAGCACGGTGCAGAAGAACGGCAACACCGTCGGCAGCCCCAACGCGATGCTGGAGAAGCTGTTGCGACTGCCCGCCACCTCGCGCAACTGGAACACCGTGCTGCGCCTGCTCGACAAGCACGGCTGAGCCTCGGCTGAGGTGCCGCCAAGGCGCCCAGACAGCGCCTATAGTGCGCAACTCTCGCCGTTGCCAGGTGCTGCCATGATCGTCGAACTCTCGCTGTTGTCGTCGCCTCGCCGCTTTGCGGCACTGCTGCTGGCCGTCTGTGTCGCCTTGCTGCCTACCCTGGCGGCGGCCGCCACCGCTGAAGAAGAGCTTCGTGCGCTCGAAGACCAGCGGCAGGAAGCGATCCGCATCCAGGACTTCGGCACCTTGGGCCGCATCTATGCGCCCGAGTTCATCGCCGTGGCCGCCAACGGCCAGGTGGTCGACCGAAGCCAGCTGTTCCAGATCTTCGCCAAGGGCGGCTCAGCACAAAAGTTCAGCACCGACGAGATCCACGTGCTCGACCTGGGCGAGACCGCCGTGTTCATCGGCCGTCTGGTCGCCCGAGCACCGACCGGCGTCATCACCTACACCACGCGCTTCAGCCATGTGTTCGTCCGGCGCGATGGGCATTGGCTGTGCGTCTCGGGCCAGTCCACGCCCATCCCCGAACCTTGAAATTCCACTGACAAGCATTTCGCTCGAATCCATGATCAACATGCCTCGCCGCCCCGCCCTGCAAACCCTGGCCGCCAGCTTGCTTGGTGCCCTGACGATGACGCTCGTCCAGCCTGCCCTGGCCGCCGCACCGAACGCGGCCGACCTGGCCCAACTGACCCGACAGTCCAACGATTGGGACGCTGCGATCGTGCGCAAGGACCGCGCCGCGATCGAAGCCAACATGGCCGAAGACTTTCGCCAGATCGACGGCGACGCGGACATCGAGACCAAAGCCTCGTTCGTCGACGGCCTGATGTCGCCGAAGCTGAAGATCGAACCGTACACCGTCGAAGACTTCGAGGTGCGCCAGTACRGCGACACCGCCCTGCTCAGCGGCCGCACCCAGATGACCGGCAGCTGGGACGGCAAGCCCTGGACGAGCCACTACCGCTACATCGACATCTACGCCAAGAAAGACGGCGTCTGGAAGATCGTCAGCGTGCAGATCACGCGCGTGGCGGCGGCCAAGTAGCCCGTCGGGGGAACCAGCCGCGGCGACCTTGGTACACGGCCCTGTGCGCCAAGGCGATCGGACGCCGCACTCAGTGATGATCTGCCGCGGAAGCCAGCGGTCCGAAGAAGCCGACGATGCGTGAGATGTGGCTGCGGTCCGCGGTGAACTCCACGAAATCGAAGCCCGGCAATTCGCGACCATAGGTCACACCGTCCACAGTCATCGGCTGCGGCAGCAGCAGGACCCAGGCAAAGCGTCCGTAAGCCCCGTGCACATCGAGCGCGCTGGCGGGTCGCAGCTGTGCGCCGGGAAACTTCGCCTGGAACTCTTGAATGACATCGACCAGAGCTTCGGTGCCGACGGTCGTAGGCGTGATCGGATCGGTGTAGCTGCTCTGCGCTGTCCAGCAGCGCGCCAAGTTCGCGAGGATGTCTTCCCGCGAGCCAGCAGCCCACGCGGCGGAATAGGTGCCGATCAGTTCATCGGCAGGGGTAACAGTGGAGGCAACGTTTTCTGCGGCTGCGGACATAGGTGAATCGGCGAGTGGTCACTGAGACCTCCGATCGTGCATGCCACTCACTGCCAGCGTGATGTCAGCAGTGTCCTCTCCCAACCTCGCCTCGCCACATCAGCGCAATCCTGCGTTCAGCTTGGCCAATGCAGCGGTACCCGGGCACAGCTCAGCTTCGCCCAACGCATTGAGCGGCCGGGCCGAGGTCTTCAGCGCCTGGTGCAGATCGCCGGCATCCGGGTCCACATACAGCAGCCCCGAGACGATCTCGCCCAGGGCCTGCTGCGCCATCAGGTACTCCATCGCTCGTGCCCTGTCGGTCGGGTCGTAGCCGGCGTGCAGCTTGCGCAGGCGCAGCGTGCTGCCGTCGGGTTGCGGCAACTCGATCGATTCACCCGGCGCGGGCTCGGCAATCTGCTCGGGCGCCGGGTCGATGAAGTCGATGCGACTGACCGCCTCGTTGTGCTCGCGCACATAGTCGTAGCTGCGCGTGCTACCCAAGTGGTTGTTGAAGGTCACGCAGGGGCTGATGATGTCGATGAAGGCTGCGCCGCCGTGCGCGATCGCACCTTTGATCAGCGGCACCATCTGCGCCTTGTCGCCCGAGAAGCTGCGCGCCACGTAGGTGGCCCCGAGCTGCAGCGCCATCGCCACCATGTCGACAGGCGCGTCCGGGTTCGGCACGCCCTTCTTCGAGGTCGAGCCCCGGTCGGCGGTGGCCGAGAACTGGCCTTTGGTCAGGCCATAGACACCGTTGTTCTCAACGATGTAGACCATGCGCACGCCACGCCGCATCGCGTGGGCGAACTGGCCCAGGCCGATCGATGCGGAGTCGCCGTCGCCAGAGACGCCCAGGTACAACAGCTCACGGTTGGCGAGGTTGGCGCCCGTCAGCACGCTGGGCATGCGCCCGTGCACGGTGTTGAAACCATGGCTCGCGCCGAGAAAATAGTCCGGCGTCTTGCTGGAGCAGCCGATGCCCGACAGCTTGGCCACGCGGTGCGGCGCGATGTCCAGCTCCCACGCGGCCTGCACAATCGCAGCCGAGACCGAGTCGTGGCCGCAGCCGGCGCACAGCGTCGAGACCTTGCCTTCGTAGTCGCGCCGCGTGTAGCCGACCGCGTTGCGCTCCAGCGAGGGATGGTGCAGCTTCGGCTTCGTGATGTAGGTCATGTGCGCTCCCCTTGCGTTGCTCCCTTGGGGGACACGGCCAGTGCCAGCACCCGCTCGGTGATCGCCTGCGTGATGAAGCGCGCAGTGATCGGCGTGCCGTCGTAGTGCAGCACCGGCGGCAATCGCTTGGGGTCGATCTCGAGTTCATCGACCAGCAAACGCCGCATCTGGCCGTCGCGGTTCTGCTCGACGACGAAGACCTGCTCGTGCGCGGCGATGAACTCGGCCACGCTCGCCGGGAATGGGAAGGCGCGCAGACGCATCGCATCCAGGTGCACGTGCTGGCCTGCCAGCGTGTGCAGCGCCTCGTCCATCGCCGGTGCGGTGGAGCCGAAGTACAGCACGCCCAGCCGCGTCTTCTGCTCTGCGGCGCGGACGACGGGAGCCGGCACCAGATTGGCCGCGGTAGCGAACTTCTTCAGCAGGCGCTGCACGTTGTAGACGTAGTCCCCACCGGCCTCGGAGTAGCGCGCGTACGGGTCGCGCGTGGTGCCGCGGGTGAAGTAGGCGCCCTTGGACGGATGCGTGCCCGGCAGCGTGCGCCAGGGGATGCCGTCACCGTCCACATCTTTGTAGCGGGCGAATTCCTTGCCGGCTTCCAGCTCGTCGGCGGTCATCACCTTGCCGCGGTCGTAGCGGCGCTCGTCGCTCCAGGCCAGGGGCTGGGCGAGACGCTGGTTCATGCCGATGTCCAGGTCGGTCATCAGGAAGACCGGGGTCTGCAAGCGGTCGGCCAGGTCCAGCGACGTGGCGGCGAACTCGAAGCATTCGGTCGGATCCTGCGGGAACAGCAGCACGTGCTTGGTGTCGCCGTGCGACGCGTACGCGCAGGCCAGCACGTCGGCCTGCTGCGTGCGCGTGGGCATGCCGGTGGACGGGCCGCCGCGCTGCACGTTGATGATCGTGACCGGGATCTCGGCAAAGTACGCGAGGCCGATGAACTCGGTCATCAGCGACACACCCGGGCCCGAGGTGGCCGTGAACGCACGTGCGCCGTTCCACCCCGCGCCAGTGACCATGCCAATCGACGCGATCTCGTCTTCGGCCTGCACGATCGCGTAGCGGTGCTCGCCAGTCTCGGGGTTCACGCGGAACTTCTCGCAGTACTTCTGGAAGGCCTCGGCGACCGATGAAGACGGTGTGATCGGGTACCAGGCGCAGACCGTGGCGCCGCCGTACACGCAGCCCAGTGCCGCGGCGCTGTTGCCGTCGACGAAGATGCGCTCACCCACAGCCTCAGCCCGACGTACACGCAAGCCCAAGCCCGGCCCGCGCGGCGCGCTGAGATGGTCACGCGCGAACTCGCGGCCCGCGTGCAGCGCACGCACGTTCGACTCGAGCAGCTTTTCCTTGCCACGGTACTGCTCGGAGAACAGCTTCTCGATCACCGACGCGTCGATGTCCATCAACGCCGACAGCGCGCCCAGCACCATGATGTTCTTGAACAGCTGGCGCTGGCGCGAGTCTTCGTAGGTCGCGTTGCAGATCGCGGTGACCGGCATGCCGATCACGGTGATGTCCTTTCGGAAGGCGCTGTCGGGCAGCGGCCGCGTGCTGTCGTAGAACAAGTAGCCACCCGGCTCGACCTCGGCCACATCCTGCTTCCAGGTCTGCGGGTTCATCGCGACCATCAGGTCAACCCCGCCGCGGCGGCCTAACCAGCCTGCCTCACTGACGCGCACCTCGTACCACGTCGGCAAGCCCTGGATGTTGCTGGGGAAAATGTTGCGCGGGCTGACGGGCACGCCCATGCGCAGGATCGCTTTCGCGAACAACTCATTGGCCGAAGCCGAGCCCGAGCCGTTGACGTTCGCGAACTTGACGACGAAGTCGTTGACTGCTTCTACGCGCTGCGTCATTTCGAGTGCATCCCCACCTGGCGCCCACCGTGGCTGCGGCACGCCTGGCCGGCCTGCGTCGTCTGCAGCAAGAACTTCTGCATGTCCCACGCCCCGGTTGGACATCGCTCGGCGCACAACCCGCAGTGCAGGCAAACGTCTTCGTCTTTCACCATCACGCGCGCTGTCTTCAACGGGCCGCTGACATACAGGTCTTGCTCGGCGTTTGGCGCTGGCGCTTGCAGCCGGCCGCGCAGATCAGCCTCGTCACCGTTGGCCGTGAAGCTGATGCAGTCCATCGGGCAGATGTCGACGCACGAATCGCACTCGATGCAGGCCTTCTCGGTGAACACCGTCTGCACATCGCAGTTCAGGCAGCGCTGCGCTTCCTTGAACGCGGTCGCGGCGTCGAAGCCCAATTCCACCTCGACGCGGATACTCGCGAGCGCTTTCTCGGCCGCCGTCCACGGCACCTTGTTGCGCAGATCATTCGATACGTCGTTGTCGTAGCTCCACTCGTGGATGCCCATCTTCTGCGACATCAGGTTCACGTGCGGCGGCGGCCGGTCGGCCACCGATTCGGCGTGCAGGAATTTGTCGATCGACACCGCCGCCTCGTGGCCGTGGGCGACCGCGGTGATGATGTTTTTCGGCCCAAACGCCGCATCACCGCCGAAGAAGACCTGCGGCAGGCTGGACTGCATCGTCTTCTCGCCGACCACCGGCAGGCCCCACTTGTCGAAGGTGATGCCGCAGTCCGGCTCGATCCACGGGAAGGCATTCTCCTGGCCGACCGCGATCAGCACCTCGTCGCAGGGCAGCACGACATCCGGCAGGCCGGTCGGCACCAACTCGCGCTTGCCCTTGGCGTCGTATCGCGCCTCGACGATCTCGAAGCGCATGCCGGTGAGCTTGCCATCCTCGATCTCGAACGACTTCGGCACGTGGTAGTTGAGGATCGGGATGCCTTCGTGCATCGCGTCTTCCTTCTCCCACGGCGAGGCTTTCATCTCCTCGAAGCCGCTGCGCACGACCACCTTCACGTCGGAAGAACCGAGCCTTCGCGCCGATCTGCAGCAGTCCATGGCGGTGTTGCCACCGCCAAGCACGATCACGCGTGGCGCCACTTTGGTCACATGGCCGAACGAGACCGACGACAACCAGTCGATGCCGATGTGGATCTGCTCTTTCGCTTCGTCGCGCCCGGGGATGTGCAGGTCGCGTCCGCGCGGCGCACCAGAGCCGACGAAGACCGCGTCCCAGCCTTCGGCCAGCAGTGCCTTCATCGAGCCGATGTACTGGCCGCTGCGGAACTCGACACCCAATCCGAGGATGTAGCCGCACTCCTCGTCGATCACCGTTTCGGGCAAGCGGAAGCGCGGCACCTGGGTGCGCATGAAGCCGCCGGGCTTGGCATCGCCATCGAACACGGTGACCTCGTAGCCTTGCGTCGCAAGGTCGCGCGCCACGGTCAACGAAGCCGGCCCGGCGCCGACACAGGCCACACGCTTGCCGTTCTTCGCTTCGGGCCGCGGCATGCGCGCTCGAACCTCGTCGCCCTTGAAGTCGGCCGCTACGCGCTTGAGCCGGCAGATGGCCACTGGCTCGGGTTTCTCGGCGTTGCGCTCTTCAACGCGGCCGCGCCGGCAGGCGGGTTCACAGGGGCGGTCGCACGTTCGACCCAGAATGCCGGGGAAGACATTCGAGACCCAGTTGACCATGTAGGCGTCGTCGTAACGCCCCTGCGCGATCAGCCGGATGTATTCGGGAACCGGCGTGTGGGCGGGGCACGCCCATTGGCAGTCGACCACTTTGTGGAAGTAGGCCGGATCCGCCACGTTGGTGGGTCGCACTGGCGCTGTCTCCTGTGTGTCGGAGTTGCCGCCGTCTGCGCCAGGATCACTGCCGCTGTCGCCGCACCCCGTTCGTCTGGATCGGACCAGTCTACTACTGCACGTGCAGCCGACGACTTGGAGTCAAACCCGCGGGGGCGTCGCTGGTGTGGCGTGTTCGTGTGAAGGTGACGCTGCTCCACTGTTCTTGAGACGCGCGCTGATCGCCGATCGGCGAAGAAAGGGCATCCGCCCCGGCGCTCGTTAGACGTTCACCGGGGCGGATGCCCTTTCCTCGCTGTCAACGTTGGTGGCAAGGCACCGCGCTCGCATTCCACGCGCGGCCTCCACCTTTGCCATTCGCACGCCTCTGCCCCACTCCATGGATGGCAGCGGACGATGGGGAAACGCCCGGGTGAGCGTCTAACGTGAGGCTGGGCGTTTCCCCATCGGCCGCTACACGAACCGTCGCCAACTGCGTTCTGAATGTCTGAATGAATAATTTCTCTCTTGACAGAAATTACAGAATTGCTACGCTGACAGCCATGGAACTCAGTGATACCGGCCGCCGCTTCATCGTTCACTGGGGTGAGATGGGCTCGGCGTGGGGCGTCAACCGCACCGTCGCCCAAATCCACGCGCTGCTGTTCTTCCACGGCAAGCCGCTGAACGCCGAAGACATCAGCGACACGCTGGCCGCCGCGCGCTCCAACGTCAGCACCAGCCTGAAAGAGTTGCAGAACTGGAAGCTGATCCGCGTGACCCACGTGCTGGGTGACCGGCGCGACTACTTCGAAACCTCGCACGACGTCTGGGAGCTCTTCCGCACCATCGTGCGCGAGCGCAAAGAGCGTGAGTTCGACCCCACCTCGCGCCTGCTGCAAGAACTGGTCAGCCAGCCTTCGTTCCAACATGAGCCGCCGGACGTGCAAGACCGCCTGCGCGAAACCCAGCGCTTCATGGAGGCACTCGGCGCCTGGTCCGACGAGATGCTGCGCCTGACCCCCGCTACATTGGAAAAGGTGATGGGTCTGGGGGCCAAGGTGCAGAAGTTCTTGCGCGCACCTGACGGCAACGCCCCAAATGAGGCGGCCACGATGCCACCCCCTCTCTTCTAGCCGACACGACCGGCCCTTTTTTTGACCTTTAATTTCTGTCTATGCCGAAATTTCAGAAGGAGATGATATGCAAGACACCGTCTATCCACTGACCCTGTACTACGAGTCGGCCTGCGCGCTGTGCAACGGCGAGATGACCAACCTGATGCTGCGCGACACCGCAGGCAGGCTGCGCTTCGTCGATGTCTCGGCGCCGGGCTTCGACAGCCCGCCGCCAGACACCACCACCGCCGATTTGCTGAAACTGATCCATGCGCTGACGGCCGACGGACGTGTGCTGCGCGGTGTCGAAGTGTTTCGCCTGGCGTACCGCGCGGTCGGCCTCGACTGGCTTGTCGCACCGACGACCTGGCCGCTGCTAGACCGCCTGGCCGACAGGCTGTACCCGGTGCTGGCCCGCAACCGCCACCGCATTCCCCGCGTCGTCAGCCACCTGCTGTTCGAAACCGCAACACGCCGCGCCGCTGAACGCGCGGCACAACGGCGCTGCACACCCGGCGGCTCCTGCACACGCTGAATCAAGCAAGGAGAAATCAATGAGCCCTCTCACCACATTCACGCTGTCGCTCGTACTGGCCGGCACCTTGCCTATCGTCGCGGTGCGCTACCTCGAGCCGATCCTCGTCAAGGTGCTGCGCGGTTTCTGCGACGCAGAAGGCGGCGCCGAGTTCTGGGTCCGCTCGGCCTACCTGCTGGCCGTCAGCGGCACGTTGGTGCTGCTGCTCAGCTTCGGCCGTTTCGAAGACTCTGTCGACCCGGTCGATGCGCTGCGCCGCACGCTCTGGTTGGTGCTGGCCGGCGTCTTCGCCACTGTCGCGTTCATCGCCAGCAAGGTCTGGAAGCAGGTGGCGCGGCTGTTGGCGCCGCCAGCGACCGCTCCGGCGCGACCCGCCGTGGCCAACACCGCAAGGAGCACATCATGAAGGTCTTGCTTTGTGGCGCGCGCGGCTTCATCGGCCGACACATCGCCGCCGCCTTGCGTGCAGCAGGACACGAGGTGCTGGCCACCGTCTCGGGCCCACCGGGACCGGGTGAACTGCGGGTGGACTTTGCGCGCGACACCACTGCCGCAGCCTGGCTGCCGCGCCTGGCCGGCATCGACGCGGTGGTCAATGCAGTGGGCGTGCTGCGTGACACACCACGCCGGCCGATCGCAGCCGTGCACCTGCTGACACCTATGGCGCTGTTCGCCGCCTGCGCGCAGGCAGGCGTGAGGCGGGTGCTGCATGTCTCGGCGCTGGGTATCGATGCCAACGACACGCCCTACGCGCGCACCAAGCGCGCGGCCGAGTTGCAGTTGCAGGAACGGACCGACGCCGGTCAGCTGGACGGTGTGGTGCTGCGCCCCAGCGTGGTCTATGGCCTTGGTGGGGCCAGCGCCAGCCTGTTCGATGCGCTGGCCTTGTCGCCGTTGCTCCCCTTGCCGGGGCCGGCGCTGCGGTCGCGCATCCAGCCCGTGCATGTGGACGATCTCGCGCAGGCCGCGGTGCAGTTGCTGGGTGCTCGCCGTGCGTTCAACGGCAGCGTCGCGGTCGTCGGCCCGCGGGCGATGAGCCTGGCCGACTTCATTGCCGAATTACGCACCTCCCGCGGTCGCCGTGCCGCCCGCACGCTGGCCCTGCCGGAATGGCTGACGCGCGCCAGCGCCCGCCTGGGCGACGCCTGCCCRGTCACGCCGTGGGGTAGCCAGACGCTGGCGCTGCTGTGCGCCGACAACACAGCCGACGCCTCGGCAATCCGCGACCTGCTCGGGCGCGAGCCGCGCGACCCGGCGCAGTTTCGCGCCGAGTCGCCGGCGCAGATGGCGCCGCACCACGCCTGAGCTGGCGCAGCCGCGGCGCTTGCACAATCAGCCAGCCAGCACGCGCAGCGGCTTCAGGATGCCCTCGACCTTGTGGCCCTTGCGCGCGCGCTTGCCCACATGGCTGGCGAGCGAGGCGCCCTTCAACGGTTCGTCCTTCGCCTTGCCGCCGCGACCTGTGCCGAGCACGCGCAGCGACTCACCGCAGGTCGTCACCGACAGCAGCGGGTCCTTCGCATCGACATCCATCAGTGTCAGGCCACGGCCGCCCTTGGACTGGAGCTTCAGCTCGCTCAGCGGGTAGACCAGCAGCCGGCCACTCAGCGACAGGCAAGCCACCTGCCCGTGGGTCTGCCCGACGACGGACGGCGGCAGCACGTGCTCCTTGTCCTCCAGCGTCAGGAAGCTCTTGCCGCCGCGCTGGCGTGTGGCCAGATCGGCGCAGCGCGCCAGCAGGCCGAAGCCGCCGGTGTTGGCCAGCAACAGCGTCGCCTCAGCCGCGCCGGCAAAGTAATGCGCCGGTTGCGAGCCGGTTTCCAGGTCGATCAGCGAGGTGATCGGCTGCCCGTCACCGCGGCCGCCCGGCAGGCCGGCCACCGCCACGTTGTAGACGCGGCCGTTGCTGCCGAACACGAACAGCGTGTCGACCGAGCGGCACGGGAACGCACCGTACAAGCTGTCGCCCGCCTTGAAGGTCTGCGCCGCCACGTCCACCTCGTGGCCCTTCAGCGCGCGCACCCAGCCCTTCAGGCTGACGATCACCGTGACCGGCTCGTCGACGATCTTCACCTCGGCCACCGCGCGCTTTTCTTCCTGGATCAGCGTGCGGCGCTCGTCGCCGAACTGTTTCGTGTCGGCCTCGATCTCCTTGATCATCGTGCGGCGCAGCGCCGTCGGGCTGCTGAGGATGTCCTCCAGCTTGGCCTGGTCTTCGCGCAGACCCTTCAGCTCCTGCTCGATCTTGATCGCTTCCAACCGCGCCAACTGACGCAGGCGGATTTCGAGGATGTCTTCGGCCTGCCTGTCGCTGAGTTTGAAGCGCTCGATCAGCGCCGGCTTCGGCTCGTCCGCATGGCGGATGATGTGGATCACCTCGTCGATGTTCAGCAGCACCAGCTGCCGGCCTTCGAGGATGTGGATGCGGTCCAGCACCTTCTGCAACCGGTGCTGCGAGCGGCGCTGCACCGTCGTCTGGCGGAAGGCGATCCACTCGACCAGCATCTGGCGCAGGCTCTTCTGCGTCGGCCGGCCATCGATGCCGACCATCGTCAGATTGATCGGCACGCTCGATTCGAGGCTGGTGTGCGCCAGCAGCGTGGTGATCAGCTCCTGCTGCTCGACCGTGCGGCTCTTGGGCTCGAACACCAACCGCACCGGCGCGTCCTTGCTGGACTCGTCGCGCATCGTGTCCAGCACCGCCAGCACGGCCGCCTTCAGCTGCGTCTGCTCGGCGGTCAGGGCCTTCTTGCCGGCCTTGACCTTCGGGTTGATCAGCTCTTCGACCTCTTCCTGCACCTTCTGCGAGCTGCTGCCAGGCGGCAGCTCGGTGACCACCAGCTGCCACTGGCCGCGCGCCAGGTCTTCGATCTTCCAGCAGGCCCGCACCTTCAGGCTGCCGCGGCCGCTGGCATAGGTGGCGCGAATCTCAGCCGCGCTGGAGATGATCTGGCCGCCACCCGGGAAGTCGGGCCCCGGCAGCATCGTGTACAGCTCGTCGTCCGACAGCTTCTCGTTGCGGATCAGCGCCACCGCAGCGGCCGCCACCTCGCGCAGGTTGTGGCTGGGGATCTCGGTCGCCAGGCCCACCGCGATGCCCGATGCGCCGTTGAGCAGCGAGAACGGCAGACGCGCCGGCAACAGGCGTGGCTCTTCTTCGCTGCCGTCGTAGTTCGGCATGAAGTCGACCGTGCCCTCGTCGATCTCGTCGAGCAGCAGGCGGGCAATCGGCGCCAGCCGCGCTTCGGTGTAGCGCATCGCCGCGGCGCCGTCGCCGTCACGGCTGCCGAAGTTGCCTTGGCCGTCGATCAGCGGGTAGCGCAAGCTGAAGTTCTGCGCCATGCGCACCAGCGCGTCGTAGGCTGCCTGGTCGCTGTGCGGGTGGTATTTGCCCAGCACATCGCCGACGACCTTGGCGCACTTGACCGGCTTGGGGCCACTGGCCGTCGTGAAGCCGAGGCCGAGGCGGTCCATCGCGTAGAGGATGCGGCGCTGCACCGGCTTCGAGCCGTCGCACACATCCGGCAGCGCGCGGCCCTTGACCACGCTGAGCGCGTATTCGAGGTAGGCGCGTTCGGCGTAGTGGGCCAGCGTGATCGCGTCACTGCTGCCGCCGTCTCCACCGTCGGGCGTAAAGGTCAAAGGGGTCTGTTCCATCGTCATGCTTTTCAGAGGATTCGTTCAACGCCGGCGCGTGGTGGCGCGGCGGCCGGGTCAATGGGCGCCAGGCTCCACACTGACCACCGGGCCGGCCAGGCGCAGCTCGCGCGCCCGGCCCAGCTGGCGCTGCTGCAGCAGCGCCCAATAAAGCTCCAGCACCATGTGCACGTGCGAGCGGGTCTCGTCGATCTCAGGCATCTGCCCGCCGCTTTGGCGCACACGGCCTTCGCCGGCGTTCCAGGCAGCCAACGCCAGGTGCACGCCACCGAAGCGGCGTGACAGGTCGGCGAGCATGCGCGCGCCGATCAAGATGTTGCTGCGCGCATCACGCAAGTGCTCATCCACCGGTCGGGCTGCCGTTTCCTGGCGAGTCAGGTAGCGCTCAGCCGTGGCCGGTGTGATCTGCATCAGACCGACCGCCCCCTTGGGCGACACGCTGTCGCCCTTGTAGCCCGATTCGACCGTGATCACCGCCTTCAGCAGCTCGGCGTCGACGCCTGTGGCCAGCTCAGCCTCGCGCAGCCAGGGCTGTGCCGCCTTGACCTCGGGTGCGAACTCCAGCCAGGTCAGCAGCTTGCTGCGCGTCATCGTCTTGCCGGGCACACGGCCGGCCTCGGTCGCTTCGCGGTCGCGCAGCACCGGCGTGTAGCGCGAGTCCACCGCGTGGTCGGCCAGATGTGCGACGCCGGCACCGTCGACATAACCCCAGACTTCATTGCCCGCGGCCTGCGCGGAGAGCGCGGCCGACAGCAGCAAGGCGAGCAGCGCGAATCTCACGTCAGCCCCTCCAGCGGGGCTTCCAGCCCCATCGCACGGCGGGCCTGGTACTCGCGGTCCAGCAGGCTCATCACGACCAGCGTGTCGTAGCCGTCGGCGCCGTCGATCTCGACCCGCACGCTTTCGCGCAGGCGGCCCTCGGTGACGAAGCCCTCGCTCTCGTACAACGCCAGCGCACGGGTGTTGAGCGACTTCACGTCGAGCCAGAAGCGGTGCGCGCCCAGGTCGCTGAAGGCCATCGCCTTCAGGCGCYGTACGCAGGCGCGGCCCAAGCCCTGGCCCTTGGTCTGCAACACGATGCGCTTCAGCTCGACGCTGCGGTGCTGGTTGCGGCAACCCTGCAGGATCACGAAGCCGAGCCGGTCATGGCTGTCGCCCGCTTCGACGATGAAGTGGCGAAAGTCGGGGAAGCGGATCGCGCCCTCGTGCTGCGTGCGATCCCACGGCGTGATGAACGGCAGGTTCTGCTGGTCGCGCTCGATCGCGACGACAGCATCCAGGTCCGACACCATCGTCGGYCGCAGCAACACGCGAGACACCATCAAATGTCCACCTCAACCGAGTCACCGTGCAGTTCCATCAACTCTCGCCGCGCCTGCGCTTCGCCCTTGCCCATCAGCTTGGTCAGCGATTCGGTGGTGGCCGCGCTGTCGAGCGCGCCGTAGCCCACGCGCAGCAGCCGGCGGGTGTCGGGGTTCAGCGTGGTGTCCCACAGCTGCTCGGCGTTCATTTCGCCCAGGCCCTTGAAGCGGCTGATGGTCCAGCTGTTCTCGCGGGCGCCTTCCTTGCGCAGCTTGTCCAGCGAGGCTTCCAGTTCGCCCTCGTCCAAGGCATAGAGCTTGGCCGCGGGCTTCTTGCCACGCGCCGGAGCATCCAGGCGGAACAACGGCGGCTTGGCCACGTAGATGTGGCCGGTCTCGATCAGCTTCGGGAAGTGGCGGTAGAACAGCGTGAGCAGCAGCACCTGGATGTGCGAGCCGTCCACGTCCGCGTCCGACAGGATGCAGATCTTGCCGTAGCGCAGGCCCGACATGTCGGGTGAGTCGTTCGGCCCATGCGGGTCGACGCCGACAGCGACCGCGATGTCGTGGATCTCGTTGTTCTTGAACAGCAGGTCGCGCTCGACTTCCCAGGCGTTCAGCACCTTGCCGCGCAGCGGCAGGATGGCCTGGGTCTCTTTGTTGCGGCCCATCTTGGCCGAGCCGCCGGCCGAGTCACCCTCGACGAGAAACACCTCGTTCAGCGCCAGATCGCGACTCTCGCAATCGGTGAGCTTGCCGGGCAGCACGGCCACGCCCGAGCCCTTGCGCTTCTCCACCTTCTGGCTCGCGCGCTGGCGGGTCTGCGCCTGCTTGATCACCAGCTCGGCCAGCTTCTTGCCGTAGTCCACATGCTGGCTGAGCCACAGCTCGAGCGCAGGTTTGACGTAGGCTGAGACGAGGCGAAGCGCATCGCGGCTATTCAAGCGCTCCTTGATCTGGCCCTGGAACTGCGGGTCCRGCACCTTCGCACTCAGCACGAAGCTGGCGCGCGAGAACACGTCTTCAGGCATCAGCTTGACGCCCTTGGGCAGCAGCGAGTGCATCTCGATGAAGCCCTTGATCGCGCCGAACAGGCCGTCCTTCAGGCCCGCCTCGTGCRTGCCGCCGGCCACCGTCGGGATCAGGTTGACGTAGCTCTCACGCAGCAAGCCACCTTCTTCGGTGAAGGCCACGCACCAGGCTGCCCCCTCGCCCTCGGCGAAGTTTTCGGTCTCGCCCTCGCCAGCGTAGTGCTCGCCTTCGAACAGCGGGATCATCGGGTCCGCCGGCAGCGACTGCTGCAGGTAGTCGCGCAGGCCGCCCTTGTAGAGCCAGGTCTGCGTTTCGCCGGTCTTCTCGCTCGTCAGCGTGACCGTCACGCCGGGCATCAGCACCGCCTTGCTGCGCAGCAGGTGCATCAGCTCGTGGCGCGGCAGCTCGGCGCTCTCGAAATACTTGGCGTCGGGCCACACGCGCACCGAGGTGCCTTGCTTGCGCTCGCCGGACACCGACTTGCGCGTGACCAGCGGCTCGATCACATCGCCGCCCGAGAAGGCCAGGCTCGCGCACTGGCCTTCGCGCCAAACCGCCACCTGCAGCCGCTTGGCCAGCGCGTTGGTCACGCTGACGCCCACGCCGTGCAGGCCACCGGAGAAGCTGTAGGCGCCGCCTGAGCCTTTGTCGAACTTGCCGCCGGCGTGCAGCCGGGTGAAGACGATCTCGACCACCGGCACCTTTTCTTCCGGATGCAGGCCAAAGGGGATGCCGCGGCCGTCGTCGTCGACGCTGACCGAGCCGTCGGTGTGTTGGGTGACGGCGATGCGTTTGCCAAAGCCGGCGAGTGCTTCGTCGGCGGCGTTGTCGATCACTTCTTGCACGATGTGCAAGGGGTTGTCGGTACGGGTGTACATGCCGGGCCGCTGCTTGACGGGCTCCAAGCCCYTCAGCACGCGGATCGACGCCTCACCGTAGTTCACGGGTGTCTGAGCCATAGGGGCGTGATTCTAGGGAGGCGGGTCGGCCCTCCCGGACCAAAGCCCCCTGCCGGYGGTCAGGCCGTGTAAAGCTGCCGCCGGCCGAGGGCCTGCGCCTTCAGCGGTAGCGGTCCAGCGTCAGCCCGTCGAGCGAGATCTCGGGTTTCCGGCCTGAAACCAGGTCGGCGATGACCCGGCCGGTGCCCGCGGCCATGGTCCAGCCCAGCGTGCCGTGGCCAGTGGCCAGCAGCAGGTTGGGCACCTTTGTCGGGCCGACCAGCGGCGTCCCGTCGGGCGTCATCGGGCGCAGGCCGCACCAGAAACTGGCTTTGGACACGTCGCCGCCTGTCGGGAACAAGTCGGTGACCACATGGGTCAGCGTCTCGCGGCGAGGTTCACGCAGCGCGAGGCTGAAGCCGGCGATTTCGGCCGTGCCGCCGACGCGGATGCGGCTACCCAGCCGCGTGACGGCCACCTTGTGCGTCTCGTCCATGATGGTCGATTCGGGCGCACCGCGTGGGTTGGTGATCGGCACGGTGATCGAGTACCCCTTGATCGGGTAGACCGGCAGGTCCAGCCCCAACGGCTTGACCATCTTCGGCGTGAAGCTGCCGAGCGCGGCCACGTAGTGGTCGGCCTGCAGCCTGCCGGCGCTCGTCTCGACGCCGGTGATGCGCTGTCCGTCATGCACCAAGCGGCGGATCGTGTTGTTGAACAGGAAGCGCACACCCAGCGCCTCGGCCATGCCGGCCAGCCGCGTCGTGAACAGCTGGCAGTCGCCCGTCTCGTCACCCGGCAGACGCAGCGCGCCGACGAACTTGTCCTGTGTCAGGTGCAGCGCCGGCTCTACCGCCACGAAGCCCGGCTTGTCGAGGATCTCGTAGGGCACGCCGTACTGTTTCAGGATCTCGATGTCCTTGGCCGTGCCGTCGAGCTGCTGCTGGGTGCGAAAGAGCTGCAGCGTGCCCATCGCGCGGTCGTCGTAGGCGATGCCGGTCTCGGCGCGCAGCGCCTTCAGGCAGTCGCGGCTGTACTCGGCGATCGGCACCATGCGGCTCTTGTTGAGCGCATAGGCCTTCTCGGTGCAATTCATCAGCATGCGCCAGCCCCAGCGCCACATCGAGGGGTCGAGCAGCGGCCAGATCACCAGCGGACTGTGCTTCATCAACATCCACTGGATGGCCTTCTTCGGCACGCCGGGGCCGGCCCAAGGCGACGAGTAGCCGGGCGAAACCTCGCCGGCATTCGCGAAGCTGGTCTCGAGCGCCGGGGCGCCCTGGCGGTCGATCACCGTCACCTGGTGACCCGCCTTTGCCGCGTAGTAGGCAATGCTCGTCCCGATCACGCCACTGCCCAGCACCAACACGCTTGCCATACACGCTCCTCCTCGCGAAATTGCAATCCTGGTCTGCAGGCCCGCATCCGCCCACGCCCCATGGGGCGATGATTCTTCCGCTAAATTGCCCCGATGACCACCCAGCCTACCTCTGAAAAGCTGTCGATGACACAGGTGCTGATCTGCGGCGCCGCCATCGTCACCCTGTCCATGGGCATCCGGCACGGCTTCGGGCTGTGGCTGGCGCCGATCACGATGGACCGGGGCTGGACGCGTGAGACCTTTGCCTTCGCGATCGCGATCCAGAACATCGCCTGGGGCGTGGCCGGGCCGTTTGCCGGCATGCTGGCCGACAAGTTCGGCGCCTTCCGAGTGTTGGTGGTCGGTTCGTTGCTCTATGCGGCCGGCCTGGTCGGCATGGCGTTATCGACCTCGGGCCTGGCCTTCACAGGCACCACCGGGCTGCTGCTGGGCATGGCGCAATCGGGCACCACCTACGCGGTGGTCTACGGCGTGATCGGCCGCAATGTGGCGCCGGAAAAGCGCTCGTGGGCGATGGGCGTCGCCGCTGCGGCGGGCTCGTTCGGCCAGTTCCTGATGGTGCCGGTGGAGAACTGGCTGATCGGCGCCTGGGGCTGGCAAAGCGCGCTGTTCGTGCTCGGCTGCCTCGCATTGGCGATTGCGCCGTTGGCCATTGGCCTGCGCGAGCCGACCCAGTCCGCGCCCAGCGGCCCGCAGCAGAGCATTGGCGCCGCGCTGAAGGAAGCGATGGCCTACCCGAGCTTCCGCTGGCTGATGGCCGGCTACTTCGTCTGCGGCTTCCAGGTGGTCTTCATCGGCGTGCACATGCCGAGTTACCTGAAAGACAAGGGCCTGTCGCCCGACGTGGCCACCACCGCACTGGCGCTGATCGGCTTGTTCAATGTCTTCGGCACCTACACCGCCGGCGTGTTGGGCCAACGGCTGGCCAAGCGGCACATCCTGTCGGCCATCTACTTGGCGCGCTCGGTGGCGATCGTTGCATTTCTGACCGTCCCACTCAGCCCTGCCAGTGTGTACGTGTTCGCGTCGGTGATGGGCTTCCTGTGGTTGTCCACCGTGCCGCCGACCAACGCGGTGGTGGCGCAGATCTTCGGCGTGCAGTACATGTCGATGCTCGGCGGCTTGGTCTTCTTCAGCCACCAGGTCGGCTCGTTCATGGGCGTGTGGCTGGGCGGCCGGCTGTACGACACCACCGGCAGCTACGACATCGTCTGGTACCTGGCGATCGCGCTGGGCGTGTTCGCCGCGCTGGCCAACCTGCCGGTGCGTGAGACGCCGATCGTGCGGCTGGCGCCGCAGCCCGCCGTCGTATGAGCGTGTGGCATTTCTGGCTGCGCCGGGCCGCCCTGGCCGGTGCCGGCGTGCTGCTGGCGTTGGTCTTCATGGCGTATCAAAACCCGCACACGGTGCTCGACCTGGCGAACCGCGTCTGGGCCTGCTTCTGATGCACGGCAGCGGACCACCGAGCGACTGGCTGCTGCGCTGGGCTCATCTGCTGCCGGCTGGCGGCACGGTGCTGGATCTGGCCTGCGGAGGCGGGCGCCACGTGCGCTGGCTGGCAGATCAGGGCTTTCGGGTGACCGCGGTCGACCGCGACGCCGCCGCTGTGGACCCCTTGCGCCCGGTGGCCGAGGTGATCGTCGCCGACATCGAAAACGGCCCGTGGCCGCTGGACGAGCGCACTTTCGATGGGGTGCTGGTCACGAACTACCTCTGGCGGCCGCTCTGGCCCGCGATCGGCGCAGCTGTTGCGCCAGGCGGGTGGCTACTTTACGAAACCTTTGCCATCGGCCACGAGCGGCTGGGACGGCCCTCACGGCCTGATTTCCTGTTGCAACCGGGCGAGCTGCTGCGTGTCAGCGCGCAGCTGGGCCTGGGCGTTGTGGCCTACGAAAGTGGCCAGTTGGCCGCCCCGCCGCGCATCGTGCAGCGCGTGGTCGCCCAGCGCCCCGGCGCGGGCCTGGAGGCCGCCGCGCCGCGCCTGGTCGGGAGCCGCTCGCCAGGTGGCTAAAATCGGCCGGTTGCAAGGAACCCTGATGAAACCGATTGTTGGCAGCATCGTCGCCCTGGTGACGCCGATGCACGAGGACGGCAGCGTGGATTACGCCGCGCTGCGCGCCCTGATCGACTGGCACATTGCCGAAGGCACCGACTGCATCGGCGTGGTCGGCACCACCGGTGAATCGGCCACCGTGTCGGTGGAAGAGCACTGCGAGATCATCCGCGTCGCCGTCGAGCATGCGGCGGGCCGCGTGCCCATCATGGCCGGCGCGGGCGCAAACTCGACCGCCGAGGCGATCAACCTGTCGCGCTACGCGAAGGAGGTCGGCGCCGACTGCACGTTGCAGGTCGTGCCCTACTACAACAAGCCTTCGCAGGAAGGCATCTACCGCCACTTCAAAGCGATCTCCGAAGCGGTGGACATCCCGATGGTGCTTTACAACGTGCCCGGGCGCACGGTGGCCGATATGCAGCACGACACCGTGC
>NZ_JBFUGE010000066.1:0-19165 GCF_056403075.1 Ideonella sp. P3_A4
GCGTGAAGATCCGCATCGACTGCGGGTACCCCTGCCGGGGCGAACTGGACGGCACCACGGTGCTGGGTGCGTTGGCCTTGAACACCAAGACCACGGTCAAGATCCCGCTGTCGTGCTTTGCGAATGCAGGTGCTGACTTCGGCGTGATCGACACGCCGTTCCTGGTGCAAACCGACAAGCCGTTCGCAGCCAGCTTCGCGCGCGTCCGGTGGCTGGTCAACGCAACCGGCGACGCGGACACGCACGCCTGCGAAGACTTCGAGCCGCCGCCGCCGCCGGACATCGATCCGCTGCCGGGGCCGAGCGTCACGCTGCTGGGGCCGACCGGCTTCTTTGGTGATCTGGCGCCGGACAGCTGGTCGACCAACGGCACGCACGTGACGGCCAACGTGGCCAGTGGTGTCGCGGACTTGAAGTTCGCAGCTGATGGTGGCAACGGCACCTTCACGTTCAAGGGCAGTGCCGTCAACCTCAGCAACTATGCCGCCGGCACGCTGCAGTTCGAGGTCGCCGTCAGCAGCTACGGTGCCAACACCAAGGGCTTGGCCATCAAGATGGAAAGCCCGGGCGATGGTTGCCGCAATGTCGATTACGTCTTGCCCGACGCGGTGAAGCCGCCGGCCGATGGCCAGTTCCACACCGTGACGCTGGCCGTGGCCGACGTGGCGGGCACGAAGAACGCGCCGTGCTTCACGCTCGACAACATCGTCATCCCGTTCGGCATCTTCCCGGTCTGGGACGACCAGCAGGGGGTGGATTTCCAGGTGCGCAACGTGCAGTTGGTCGCACCTTGATCAAGGGCGGGCCCTTCCGGGCCCGCCCTGCCGTCACGACGTCACGATGTCAGTGTGCCGGCGCTTGCGGCGTCAAGATCAGCGCGTGGCTGAAGAACTCTTCGCCTGGCTTCCGGGCCGAGACGAGGATCTGGCCGGAGGCATTGATGCCCGATGCGCCAATGATCACCCACTGGGCTTGATCGGCGGCTGGAATGAGGCCGTTCAGGTCATAGGGCTCGTGGCCGTCGAAGACCCAGCCGCGCGAATGACCGTTCAGTGAGAACGATCCGACGACCCAGCCAGCGTCGTTGATGCGATCAGCGCTGCCACTGGAGGCCCCCACTGGCAGGGGCAGTTGCCTCATCTCGCCTGCGCTGTAGATGAACGGCATCCCCCCATCTTGGCCATCGGTGGCGGAGTCGCCGACCACCACATCGAAGTTGTTGATGTCGTGGGCGCCCGCGGCCGTGCCCGTCCCCAGCGCCCCCAGGTCCTGCACCCGGCCCTTGCGGTAGATGACCGCGTGCCAGGTGCCCGTCTCGACCTCGGCCACGCCGGCCACCACGCCGTTTTCGTTGATGGCGTTGGCGTTGCTCCAGCTGCCACCGAGCGTCGGCAACTTGGTCATCACGCCCTTCTTCCAGACGAAGCCCTGGATGCCGCCCTGGCCCGTCTCGCTGTAGCCGACGACCTGACCCTTGTCATTGATCCCCGTGGCCCAGCTGGACAGCGAACAGCCGCCGCAATCGTCCTCGGCGAACGCACCGATCTCCTTGGTCTCGACCCCATCGAAGACGTACGCGTGCTCGAGGGCCTTGTCGGTCGACGACGAGGCGGCGATATGGCCGAGCTTGTTGATCCCGCCGATACGGGCGAATTCACCCTGCGGCGCCCCGGGCAGCACCGGCGCCTCGGTGCAAACCTTGGCGGAGCAGACCGCCCCGATGAACCGGCCCTTCTTGATGATGGTCGCGGCGACCTTGGCCTTGTCGTTGAACGCCTCGCCCATGACCTGCTTGAGCTCGGGGTGCACCTGCTGCACCGTATAGGACGGTGTCTGTGCCGCGCTGACGCCGCACAGCGACATCACGGCGAACGCGCCGATCGTCAGTCGAATCGTGAACTTGTGTTGCATGACTTCCCACATTTCCATGTTGATAGAGCGCTGGCATGCCGCGCCGACGTTCGGCGCATATACCAACAACTCTCAAGGTTATGTTAGTCATCACGTGCGAATCGTCATCATTTCTCAGCTRCGCCCCACCTCAGCCTGCTCGTCGTCTGGCGCGTCCACGGTATTGCGGACGCCGTGAGCGAAAGGCGGGCCCGGGAGGGCCCGCCTTGCCGGGCGTCAGTTCGCCGTCGGCGTCAGGATCAGCGTGTAGGTCGTCTGCAGGTCCGACGGCTTCGTCGCGTGCACGAGGATCTGGCCCGATGCATTGATGTCCGTGGCGCCGTTGATGATCCATTGGGCCTGATCGGCGGCCGGGATCAGGGTGTTCAAGTCATAGACATCGTGGCCATCGTTCACCCACGCCCGACCGTGCGAATCGCCCATTGGCAGGTAGCCCCCGATCACCCAGCCAGCGTCGTTGATGCGGTTCGCCGAGCCGTTCAAGGCGTTGGCCGGCAACGGCAGCTGCTTCATCTCACCGGCGCTGTAGATGAACGGTCGCTCGCCGTTCGGGCCATCGGTGGTGCTGTCGCCGACCACGACATCGAGGTTGTTGATGTCCCAGGCTGTCGAACCACTGCCCGTGCCGAGCACGCCCAGGTCCTGCACCTTGCCCTTGCGATAGATGACGGCATGCCCGTAGCCAGTCTCCTCGACAACGGCACTCCCTACCGCGACACCACGCTCGTTGATCGCGTTCGCGCCGCTGGCCCAGCCGCCCAGCGTCGGCAGCTTGGTCATCACGCCGTCCTTCCACACGAAACCCTGGAAGCCACCGTCGCCGGTCTGGCTGCTGCCGACGACCTGGCCTTTGCTGTTCATGCCATAGGCGTAGCTGATCAGGGAGCAGCCGCCGCAGTCGTCTTCGGGGAATGCACCCAGGTCCTTGGTTTCGACGCCGTCGAAGAGGATGGCGTGCGCATACGTCTTGGCTGTCGGCGAATTGCCGACGACATGGCCGACCTTGTCGATCCCGCGCAGGCTCGCGGCGCTGCCCTTGGGCGCGCCCGCCAGCACCGGCACTTCGGTGCAGGTGGTGGTCGAGCAGACGGCGCCGACAAACTTGCCCTTCTTGTTCTTGATGGTCGCCGCGACCTTGGCTTTGTCGTTGAACGAGGTACCGAACATTCCGGCGAGTTCAGGGTGCACTTGCTGCACCGTGTAGGCTGGTGCCGCCAGCGTCGCGCCGCAAAGTGACATCAACGCAACCGTTGCAACCGTCAGACGGCTCGCGAATTTGACCTGCATGGGAATCCTCCAGATTTGGGTATTGATGGGCTTCGCAGCCAATGTCTGCGACCCTCAAGGTTATGCTGGACGGCATTTCAAATCTGGGGATGGTCAAGGAGGTGAAATGATGCGACCGATCATTTCTCTCCCGGTTCGCTTTGGACGCCCCTCAGCTTCGCCCCACTTCGGCCTGCTCGTCGTCAGGCGCGTCCACCGGCGGAATGGTCCGCAGCGCCAACTCGGCGCTGTTCAGCGAGCCTTCGATGAAGCCCTGGTAGTCGGAATAGGCCTCGCCGACGATGTGCACGTTGCGCGCACCGCTGCCGAAGTCGAAAGCCTTGAACGACTCCATCACCTTCCACGAGCGCACACCCGGTTGCCAGCCGTGATTGGCGGCGCCGTACGGCGCGCGTGCCCAGTCGCGGATGCCGTAGGTGATGATCGATTGCCGCACATGCGCCGCGGCTTCTTCGAGGCTCATGTGCTCGAACATGCGGCGCGCCTGGTCGGTCAGGTTGATGATCGGGTCACCCGCTGCCGCATCGGCCGCGGCCTGCGCCGCCGTCGCTTCGAGCGCGCGTTTCACGTCACGCGCGATGAACAGCGCAAACGCATCGACGATGCGCGGGTTCAGGTCGACCTCGGCGCGGTCGTGGCGCTGCGAGTCGATCACGTAGGGGCGCCAGAACTCGGTCGATGGGCGGTCCATGTACAGCAGCACCATGCCGTGGCCGTCGGGGTCGTTGTCGCGCGGGCGGCGGAAGTAGTGCACCTCACGCGTCGGCATGCAGTGCGCGTGCTGCTGCGGCGGCTGGTCGTAGTCCCACCACGGCGTGTTGCTGACGAGAAAGACCTTCAGCATCGGGAAGCCGTTGACGCTGTCGAGTTGCTCTTCGATGTGCTGCGGCAGGCTCGGCGCCAGCTTCACCAGCGGCAGCCGCGGCAGCGCGAGGATCAGCCGCTCGGCGCGCAGCGGCGTGACGCCGCTTTGCGTCTGCACGTCCAGTACCAGCGTCGAACTGCCCAGGCCCACGGGGCGGAAGCCGAGCAGCGTGTGGCCGCCGGCCAGCGTGATGTTGGGGTGGCGGCGCAGCTTGGCCAACAGCTCTTCGGTCAGGCGGGCGGAACCGCCTTCGATGCTGGCCAGCTCGCGGCCCACGGTCTTCAGCGCACGCAGCCACCAGATGATCCACTCGATCGCGTTCAGGTTCTCCGGGATCATGTGATAGAAGGTCCCGGTGTCGCGCAGCTTGACCAGCGCACGGTGGCTCAGGATGCCTTGCGCCGACAACGCGTTCCAGAAGCCTGTCGCCCACAGCGGCTGCCCATGCAGCTGCGCGTGCTTGCGAAAACGCATGTAGTCGTCTTCGGTCAGGCTGTCGATCCAGGCCTGGTCGTCGGGCGCTCGGCCCATGATCAGCATGATCCCGCGCTGCAGCAGCTGCAGCGAATTCAGGCCCTGCTCTTCCGGCGGCAACTCGCCATCGGGCGGCACGCCGCTGTCGGCGCTCGGGCCTGAGAACGGCACCAGGCCGACACCCAGCTCGTCGCACAGCGACGCGAAGCGCGGCTGCAGCGTCGGCTCGAAACGCATCGGCCCCATCTCGGCGATGAAGCCATCGAGGTCTTCGGTCTCGATGCGCCCACCCCAACGGTCCGACGCCGTTTCGAGGATCAGCACCCGGTTGCCTGCATGGGCCAACCGCCGCGCGCAGTACAGGCCGGCAATACCGCCGCCGGCAATGACGATGTCGTGTTCGGTCATGGTGCGCATTGTCCGACTTCCGTGCCGGCCAGATAGCCCCGCGCCGGGGCATCCGCCAGACACACCCGGCCCGCCGCATCCGCTGTGTTGAGGATTCAGCGCGGGCGCATTGATGGTCCATTGCCATCCATCGCCGTACGACCTGTGAAGGCCCGCACCATGCGCCACGTCCGCTTCCTGATGCTGCTTGCCGCGTTACTCTCCGGCGGCCTCGCCGGTTGCGCGATCAACCCCTTCATCGCACCAACGAGGGTCGAGCTCTCGAAAGGCGCCAATGCCAGCGAAAAGGTCCGGATAGCGGTCGACTATGCCGACCGCGTCTACGACGCCTACGCCACCATGCCCTCAAAGGAATTCGACCGACAGCAGGCGCTGAGCACCGGCTTGTTCGTCGTCGGCGCGGCCACACTCGGCATGGCCGCCGGCAGCGTGCACCGCGACGGGTTGATCGGTGCGGCCCTGATCGGCGGCACGGCCTACGAGATCGGGACCTGGAACAGCAATTCAGGCCGCCAGGCCATCTTCGTCGAGGGCCGTAAGTCCCTGGCCTGCGGCCGCGCAGCCATCTCGCCGCTGGACCTGAGTGAGGACGAGCTTCAACGCATCCGATGCCGGGTGGACGCCACCGTCAAAGCCGCCAAGGACGGCTCGAAAGCCGCTGGCGATGTGACGCGGTGGCTGTCGGTCGTCAGCAGCCAGGAAGATTCGCCCTCCGCCCTGGTGACGGCGTCGCAGGCCGAGTTGGCCGCCTTCGGCCAGCGGTACGACGCAGCCAATCAGGCGATCGTGCATGCCGGTGGGGCCGAACGGCTTGTCAGTGCGGCCGGCGGATTGCTGGTCGCGCACGTGGACAACGTGCGCACGCTGGTCGACRCGGCGCTCAACGACACGCTGTCCGCGCTGACAGCCTTGCCCAAGGCCATCGGCGACCTGGGCAAGTCGGCCGCCATCTTTGCACCTGGGCTGGACCTGGGTTCCACGTTGACGAAGAAGGTGACCGCACAGAAGGGCGCAGCAGGCACCGGATCGATCTCGGAAGCAGCCACCGCCGAGGACGGGGAAATCGACCCGAAGACTGGCAAGCCCGTGCAACGCGTCGAAAATGAATTGCGCCCGGCCGACCTGCTCAGCAAGGCCCTCGGCCGGCTGCGCCAGCATTCGGGTTCACTCGAGGTCGAGACCAACGCCCTGCGCGCGGTCGACCCGATGGCGCTGGAGAAGCTGCAAACGGCGATCGCCGCCTGCAACCCTGACTTGGCCAAGGCGATGCGACCACTGGCCGTCACCCCGACGACGATCAACATCGAAGCTGGCACCGCCGCCGCGGCAGCGGTGTCCATCTCCGGCGGCACCACGCCCTACACCGTGGCTGTGCTGAACACACCCATGAAAGGCATCAACTCCCAGATCCAGGCTGATGCCATCCTGCTCACAGCCGGCGCCGACACGGTCGCCGACAGCGTCTACCCGATCCGAATCAGCGACAGCACCGGTGCGAACATGATGGTCACCATCAAGGTGGTGGCCAAACCCGCGGCGGCGCCGACGACAGGCACAGACCCGAAGGCCGATCAGGCCAAGAAGGACAAGAACGCCGTCGGCACGAACAGCCCGAAGAAGAAGACCGAGACCGCCAAGGCACTTGAAGCGTGTGTCGCACCGGAAGCCGACAAGTGCGAAGTGGCCGGTGCCGAGTGCAGCTTCGAATGCGTCTCCAAAAAGCAGATGCAAGGCATTCGCCAGCGGTTGGGGCTCTCGCCAACGCCCGAGCAGTTCGACAAAGAAGTGCGAGAGAAGCTGCTGCAGCTGCAAAAGAACAAGTCGCTCTCGCCGACAGGCAAATACGACGCCGATACCGCCCGCGCGGTGCAGAACCTGTCCAAGAGCTGATCCAGCTGACGGTCCGCTCTCTCTTTTCTGCTGCCGGGAGACACACGATGCCATCCGTCAAAGGTGGTGCCCTGATCCGCAACAGCCTGCGGCCCAACTTTGCTGGCACGCTGGGCTGCGTCGTCGCGTCGGCCAACGACCCGGCGCGGCGCTACCTGCTCACCGCGGGCCACGTCATCGCCCGCGGCGGCTATGCCCGTGACGGCGAGGCCATCGAAGCCTTCACGCCGGACGGCTGGAAGAAGGTGGCCGAGTTCGAGAGGGCAGTGAAGCTGCGCGACGCAACCGGCGTGCAACAGACCTGCGACACGGCCGTCGCTCGGATCACCGACCCGGGTCTGGTCGCGGACGACATCGAGGGCTTAGGGGCACCGACCGGCTCGGCGACACGGTCGTTCGAGGGCATGCGGCTGCAGTTCTTTGGCGCGGCCAGCAAGCTGGTCTCGACGGCGCAGGTACAGAGCACAGATCGCGACGTCGACGTGATCTACAACAGCATGGTCGACGGCGGCACGTTCCGACTGAACTTCAAGCAGCAGACGATCTACGGCATCCGCAACGGTGTTGTGTGGCAAACAGCGACCCAGGGCACCGACAGCGGAGCGTTGATTCTCGACCAGGACGGTGTCGCGATCGGCCTGCACATCGCCCGCACGCCGAAGAACTTCGAGGTCGAGGCCAGCATCTGCACCCCGATACGCACGGTGCTGAACGCCTTGGGCGTGGTGCTGCCGGCCGAGGCAGGTTTGCAAACGGTGGCCTCGGCCCCACCGACCGCGGCCACCGTCAACGCACCAGCCGCGGGCACTCCGGCCCTGAGCGGCGCTGACTTGGTCGGCCAACTCAGCTTCGACGCGATCGGCGTCTCGTTGCGCTCCTTGATGGAGCCTCACAACTCCTTCGGCGGCGTGAAATGGCAGCTGACGCGCGATGGCTTGGTGGTCGACGACAGCCTCGACCGCAGCCCCGGAGCGTTGGTCACCGTGCCACGCGTGTGGCGGGACTTCGGCCCGATGATCGAAGCCTCGGCGCGTCAGCACCGGGTGCCTGTCGAGCTGATCATCGCCACCATCTGCACCGAGACGTCGGGCCGAGCCGATGCAGTGCGCACCGAACCTGGCTATGTGAGCGACACGGCCACACMCGACAAGGTTTCGCCGGGCCTGATGCAGACCTTGATCAGCACCGCGCGAAGCACCACGGGCAACCGGACCTTGACCCGCGCTGACCTGCTGCGCCCCGAGGTGTCCATCGATGCCGGGACGGCCTACATCAGCGAGCAGCGGATGTTGACCCGGTTGGACCCGCCCCAGGTGGCTTGCGCCTACAACGCGGGGCGGCTGGTCTTGAACGACGGTGTAGCCAATCGCTGGAAGATGCGGCAGTTTCCCATCGGCACCGGCGCCCACGCCGATCGCTTCACGCTGTGGTTCAACGACTGCTTCGCGTTCTTCGCGCAAGACCCGGCGCGGCTGTCCGGCGCCGCACCGAGCTACTTCCAGCTGCTTCGAAGGGGTTGACCATGTGGCGCTGGCTTTCACTGCTGTTGATGACGATGCTGGGCTGGTCGAGCGCGGCCGAAGCGGGCGCGCCCTGCCGGCCAATGCGCACGCTGCACGCCGGCGAAGTGCTGCAGCTTGACCCGCTGCAGACGACCCTCTCGCCGCGGCTCGAAGCCGTGATCGATGCGGATCTGGTCTTGAACGATGACGCCACCATGCTGGGCCTGGGGGCTGGCGTGGCCAGCATCAAGCTGGAACATGCGATTACGGTGCAACCGCAGACGCTGCAACGCGTCTCACTGGCCCAAGGAAGAGCCAGCCTGCGCTTCGACGCCGGCGCCCAAGGCCACGCCACGGCTTTGCGCGAAGGACGTCGTTACCTGATCACAGTCGACGACAAGGGCCAGGCGCTGAATGGCAACGGCAAGACGTTGGAGGTGCGGCCGCTGCTGATGCAGCCGCAGGCTTTCACGCTGATCGGCGGCACCCGCCTCACCCTCGATGCCACAGGCCACGCGGTGGTCAGCAAAGGGTCGACACTGCGTTGGCAGCTCGGCGACAACCCCGACTTCGAGTTTGCGCTCGTCAACCCGAGCCCGCTGGAAGAGACTGTGCCCCCCACCGCGGCGGACGCCGATGTGACCATCATCCAGCCATCGCGCCTGCTGCCCGGCAGCATGATGAAAGTGCAGGTTCGTGCGAGCGGCTTCGATTTCCGCACCCTGCCCTTGAGCTTCTGCTTCTCGGCCGGGGCGGAAAGCCAACCCGGCCTATCCACGCTGTCCGCGCCAGGCAAGCTGGTGTCCGAGTCCAGTGACGGCGCTTTGTTCGAGGTGCGATTGCCGGCGGAGATGGCACAGGCAGTTCCCCTGCAGTTGCCGGGTCGCGCCGCCACGCCTTTGGGCGCCTTGGACTCGTGGTTCGGCAAACCGGCCCGGGTGCGGGTGATGGGGCTGAACGGCGACAAGGTGGTGTTCGACGCCGGGCAGGTTTTCGTGACTTCGAACTACAGGATCGCGCTGGTGTCGGGCTTCATCCTGATCGCGGCGCTGATAGTGCTGAGTGGGCTGCTCTTCAAGGAGCCCAACCCCATGCGGCTGATGGGTCGCTTCGCGCGTCACCGCACCCAGCGCTTCAGCCTGTCAAACGTGCAGATCATGATGTGGACGCTGCTCGTGCTGTACGCGTTCTGCTTCGTCTGGGTGGCCAACGGCATCCTGCTCGACATCTCTTCGGGCGTGCTGGTGCTGCTGGGCATCTCTGGCGGCACCAGCGTGCTGTCGCGCGGGATCGACCAGATGGCTTCGGCCGGCGAGGCACCGCCGCCGATCGTCGACACCGCCAGCTTGAAGGACTTGGTCATCAACGACAACGGCGAGTTCGACCTGCTGCGGTTCCAGATGCTTGGCTTCACGCTGTTCACGCTGGCCTATTCGTTCGTCTCGGTGATCCGCAGTGAAGGCCTGCCGCAGATCCCGGACAACCTGTACATGCTGATGGGCATCAGCAGCGGAGCCTACGTGGGCGGCAAGGTGGCCGACAACATGAAACCCAAGGCCCCTGAGACCGGCACGGCGCCGAGCGGCTTCGAGAAGCGCTTGACGGTGGACGACATTCGCCCGCTGCAAAAGGCGCTGAAGGCCCCAGAAACCGGCAGCCTCGACGAGGCCACCCGGGCCGCGATAGCCCAGTACAAGGTCGAAGAAGGGATCGTCCCGGCGGATGGCAGCGTGAACGACCTCCTGCTGGCCAGGCTGAAGGACGCCGGCGCCGCCTCTTGAGTCAGCTAGGTGCTGCTGCGCCGATAAAACAGCAGCGAGCCTGACAGCAGCAGCAACGCGCCGCCACAGCATCGGTCCATCCACAGCACCGCGCGACGGTGCAGGAGACGGATCGCATGCGCGCCGACCGCGGCGTAGCCGAGCATCACGACGAAATCGAGCACGGCGAAGAGCAGGCCGATGACCAGGTACTGCGGCCACTGCGGCGCAGCGGCGTCGATGAACTGCGGCAGCAACGCCGAGCAGAACAGGTAGCCCTTCGGGTTGGTCACCGCGACCAGGAACGACTTGGCGAACACCGACCGCGCCGATCCACCGCCTTGCGTGGTCGCCCCCTGTGCCAAGTCCAGCCCGCCGCGTGAGCGCAACAGCCGCAGCCCCAGCCACGCCAGGTAGGCCGCGCCGACCCACTTGACGACCGTGAACCAGAATTCCGACGCGGCCAGAAGCGCGCCCAGGCCCAGCGCCACCGCGCCGACCAGCACGAAGTCCGATGCCATCGCGCCCAGCATGCCGGGCACGGCCCGCCGCAGGCCGAAGCGCGATCCATTGGCCAGGGCCAGCAGCACGGTCGGGCCCGGGGTGGCGATGGCGATCAGCGCCACCAGGGTGAAGGCGAGCAGCGTGGTGGGGTTCATGGCGTGATTGAAGCACAGTCCCTCACGACGGCGCATGCGGCGAAGCGGCTCGAAACGCGTCCTGAGGCCTACACTGCCCTGCGCTGTTTCTGCTGCCCGCCCCAACGTGCATTCCCTCCTCCTGCGCTGCCTGGTTCTGATGGCCTTGTCGATCGCGGCGATGGCCGCGATGGCTGTATCGCCGGCTGGCACCGCGAAACAACCGTCATTGGCTGTTGACGGGCAAATCGATCTGCGAGGGTGGGATGCCTTGCGCGATGGCGCAGTGCCGCTCGCCGGGTCATGGCGCKGGCACCCCAAGGCCTTCGTGGCGCCTGCCGCCTCGCCGGCACCGAGCGGGACCAGTACGTTGATCGAGGTGCCCAGTGCCTGGAACGCGGCCACCGGATCGGCGGCGTTCTGGGGCAGCTACGAGCTGACGGTGCAATGCCAGCGCGCGGACCGGCTCGCGCTGCTGCTACCAGCCCAGCACAGCGCGGCGCACTGGTACCTCAACGGCGAACTGATCCACCGGCAAGGCGAGCCCGCCGACAGCGCGGCGCAAGAGCAAGCGGTGGTCGGCACCCGGCTGATCCCGCTCACGGCGGCCAGCTGTCCGATGCGGGTGGTGGTGCATGTCTCGAACTTCTTGCATGCGCAAGGCGGCATGGTGCAGGCCGCCACACTGGGCGACGAAAGCATGCTGGGCCTGTATCGTGGCCGCAACCTGGCGTTGGACTTCGGTGTCATGGGCTGCTTCGGCCTGCTGGGGCTGCTGGCGCTGGCGTTCTACCTCGTACGCCGCAGCGAGGTGAGCGGCTTGTGGTTCTGCCTGTTCTGCCTGAGCGCTGTCGCCTACACGGGCATGGCGAACGAGCGGCTGCTGGAGCGCCTGGGTTTACCGTTCACGCTGCCCACGCACCTGCGGCTGGAGTACCTGGCCTGGCACCTGGGCACACCGCTGCTGCTGCTGTTCTTGCGCGAGCTGTTCCCGCACGAAACCCGCCTGCGCACGACGCAGGTGCTGCTGGTGGCGAGCCTGGCGCCAATGGTCGCGCTGCTGGCCATGCCGGCGCCGGTGTTCACCGCATGGTTGCCTTACCTGCAGGTGTTCACGCTGTGCAGCGTCGGCTGGCTGACGGCGCGACTGGTGCTYGCGCTTCGGCATCGGCGCGAAGGCGCCGCAGCGTTCCTGCTCGGCCTGCTGGTCTTCGCGGTGCTGCTGGTGGCCGACAGTCTGCAGATCCAGCAGCGTTTCGAATGGCAGCGCGCACCGTTCGGCATCCTGGCCTTCGTGCTGGCCGCCGCGGCGGCCATGTTGCAGCGGTTCGCTCGCGCGCTGACGGCGCAAGAGCTGCGCGGGCTCGAACAGCGGCACCGCACCAACCTGCTGGTGCGCGCCACCAAGGCCGGCATCCTGGACTGGGACATGACGACCGGCGGCCTCGGCTACTCCGAGCGCTACAAGCAGATGCTGGGTTATGCGGCCGACGCCGATACCAGCCGCTGGCCCAGCTTCTTCGAGCAGGTTCACCCGGAAGACCGCAACGCCGTTCAACAGGCCTTCGACTCGCAACTGAGCCAGCGCGCGCTGCGCGGCGGCTTCCGCGAGCACCCACCGCTGGCCTACCGGTTGCTGCGGGCCGACGGCGAGGCCATCTGGGTTCAGGCCGAGGCGGTGGCGCTGGTCGGCAACGATGGCCGCACGCTGCGCTACATCTGCACCTTCATCGACATCACGCACCTGAAGGCGACCGAGCAGGCTCTCGCCACCGAGCGCGAGCGGCTGCGGCTGCTGGTGCGCTCGACGAAAGCCGGCTTCGGCGATTGGGACGCGGTGCGCGACATCGTCACCTACAGCGATCGCTTCAAGGAGATGCTCGGCTACCCCGCCGACCACGACACCAGCATCTGGCCCAGCATCTTCGAGATGATGCACCCCGACGACCGCGAGCGGGCCCACGAGCAGTTCCGCCAGATGATCCRGCGCAAGCCGGCGAGCGGCGAGCAGGAGCCGGGCGAGCCGATGTCGTACCGCTTGCGCCGGCGCGACGCCAGCTTCGTCTGGATCCATGCCGAGGGCATCTCGCAGGTCGACGACACGGGCCGCACCGTCCGCTTCATCACCTCGTACCTGGACGTGACGCGTTTCCGCGAGCAGGAAGAAGCGCTGCGCGCGCAGATCGAGCTGACCCGTACCGAACAACGCCGGCTCGACCTGGTGGTGCGCGGTGCACGCGTGGGCATCGTCGACTGGGACGGCCACACGCACGAGACCTACTACTCGCCACGCCTGCGCGAGATCCTCGGCTACGCGGCCGATGCCGACACCGCCGACTGGCCGGACTACTTCAAGGTCATGATCCACCCGGACGACCGCGAACGTGTGACGCGTCGCTGGGTCGCCTTCATCAAGGGCAAAGGGCCCGAAGGCCCGCGCGGCGAGTACTACGCACCCGAGGAGTACCGCCTGCTGCGTGCCGACGGCGAGCACGTGTGGGTGCAGGTCAGTGGCATGGCGGTGCGCGACGACCGAGACTTCGTCGTGCGCTGGATCGCCGCCATCATCGACATCAGCGAACGCCGGGCGCAGGACCAGGCACTGCGCGCATCGCACGACCAGATCACCACACAGGCCGAGCAACTGGAACGCCAGAACGAAACGCTGAAAGAGAACGTGCGCCTGCGCGAAGACATGGAGCGCATCGGCCGGCACGACCTGAAGACGCCGCTGAACACCATCATCGCGGTGCCGCGGTTGCTGCGGGAGCGGCACCACCTGAGCGGTGACGACGAAGAGCTGCTGGGCATCGTCGAGCGCGCGGGCTTTCGCATCCTCAACCTGGTGAACCTGTCGCTCGACCTGTTCCGGATGGAGCAAGGCAGCTACGCCTTCCGGCCCCAGCCGGTGGACCTGCTGGAGGTGGTGCGCAACGTGGTGGCCGACGTGCGCGCCCATGCAGAAACCAAGCAGCTGCAGATCGCCATTCGCGTCGATGGCCAAGACGCCGCACCGGGCATGGCGGTGCACGCGTKGGCCGAAGAGCTGCTGTGTTATTCCATCCTCGCCAACCTGCTGAAGAACGCGATCGAAGCGGCACCGGACGGCAGCGCGATCACGATGGACCTGCGCACCGAAGCCCCGCTGCGCCTGACGCTGCACAACCTGGGCGCCGTGCCCGAATCGGTGCGCGAGCGCTTCTTCGACAAATACGCCACCGCCGGCAAGTCCGACGGCACCGGCCTGGGTACCTACTCGGCCTGGCTGATGGCGCGCATCCAGGGCGGCTCGCTGCAGATGCGAACCTCCGAGGCGGACGGCACGACGCTCGAATGGCTGGTTCAGAAAGCCAATCCGGCACTCGCTGATGCCCAGCGCGAACGCCAGGCCAGCGACCTGCGGCCGGTGCCAGTGCGGCCTGACCAACTGCCCACTTGGCGCGTGCTGGCCGTCGACGACGACGAGTTCAATCTGCTGGTGATGCGGCGCTACATGCCCACGCCRCCACTGACCGTGTTCACCGCCGTCAATGGGCGCGCCGCGGTGGAGCAGGCGCTGCAATGCCAGCCTGACCTGGTGCTGATCGACCTGGACATGCCGGTGATGAACGGGCTCGAGGCCACGCGCCGGCTGCGCGAACAGCAGCACCAGGGTGCACTGGGCGCATGCCGCATCGTGATGCTTTCGTCGCACGACGATGAGCAAACGCGCCAACGAGCGCTGGCGGCCGGCTGCGACCACTACCTGTGCAAACCGGTCTCGAAAGAAGTGCTGCTGCAAACGCTGCAATGGGCCGCCGGGCAGCTGCCAGCGCCGCCGCAGCCTGTGGTGCGAACCGCATCCGACGCTGCAGCCGACCCGGCCGACGTCGTCATCGACCCCGATCTGCGCGATCGCATGCCGGCCTTTCTGCAATCGCGCCGCGAGCTGCTGGCCGCCTTGGAGGCGACGGGCCTCAGTGGCGATGAACCGGGCGCACGCCGCCAGGCCCACCGGCTGGCGGGCAGCTTCGCCCTCTATGGGCTGCACTGGGCCGCCGCACAGTGCGGCAAGCTGGAGCACGGCACCTGGACGCAGGCCGAGCTGCAATTGACACTCGCCGCGCTGCGCAGCCACATCGACGGTGTGGAATCACGCACACGGCCTGCGGCGACTGCGCCACAGTCTGGCCTGTAGCGCCCAGACAATCCCGGCAAAAGGAAACACAGATGGCCGACAAGCCCAGGATTCTGATCGTCGACGACGATCCCGCCGTGACCGAACTGCTGGAGCTGAAGCTCGACGCACTGTTCGAAGTCCATGTCACCAACGACCCGCGCGAAGTGCAGGCACTGGCGATCATGCTCAAGCCTGCAGCTGTGGTGTGCGACATCGACATGCCCGAGATGGACGGCGGCGAGGTCTGCGGACGGCTGCACGCCGACCCGGTGACCCAGCGCATCCCCGTGCTCTACCTGACCTCGATGGTGTCATCGGCCGAGGTGGACTCGCTGGACGGCCAGGTCGGCGGCCGCCCGGGCGTGTCGAAGAGCGCGCCGGTTGGCGAGATCGCCCGCCGCATCGCCGAGGTGATCTCCGCGGGCTGAGGAGTTCACCTCCTCATGCCGGTGCGACTACCGCAGCACTGGTGACACGCGGTCGGCTGCGGCCAAGGCCTTCGCCTTGTCAGAGCCGGCACGCGATGGCCATGCAAGCCATACCGCTGCCGCCAGATTCCACGCCAGCTGCGCCAGCAGGATGCTGAGGATCGAGACCATGCTCATGTTGATGCCCGAGCCAACGACCGCGGCGCCGACCAGCGCGTTCGCGACCAGGCCCACTGCACCGGCAATTCGCGAACGGCCCGGCTCCCGCAGCAGCGCCATCGCCCAGACGACCGACCCCACCGCCTGCAGCAGCCAACCGATCTTGGCTGCATCGGTGAGAGCCAGCCCGGCGTAGTGCACCAGCTCATACGCCACGCGAACACGCTCGGGTGAGCCGACCACCGCGTCGGCCGCGATGTGCGGGATGACGAATCCGTCGACCACAGTGGCACCGACCAGCGCGACGCAGCCCATCAGGTAGCAGGCCAACCCGGCCAGCACCGCGGGCCGACGCAGCGACAGCCGATGGGCCAAGGTGGCGTAGCCGAAGGCATAGGCGCACAGGCTGGCGATGGCCACGCCGTGCACCCAGGCCTTCAGGCTTTGCAGCTGCGCGATGCTTTGCAGAATCGCCAGTTGGCCCTGGCCGCCGCCGCTCTCGTCGAGGGCCACGAAAACAGTCGAGACGATGGTGGCCAGTGCAATGCCGATGCCGGCGGCCTTGGTGCCGGCCGGCGCGACAGATGAGGAGGAATCGATTGCCATGGGGATATAGGGTGAACAACGGAAGGCCCACGCTACCCAGCCTCCCCGACAATCGCCCGAACATCCCGCAGCTGCCTGTTCGCTTGCGAACAGAAATTCGACAACTGTTCGGCAACCCGCCATGTCCGAAACCCCTTCAGCGCTGGACCGCCGCGCCCAGCGTTCGCGCGAGCTGATCCTCGAGGCGCTGTTCGCGCTGATGACCGAGCGCGGCTACGAACGGCTGACGATCCAGAACCTGATCGACCGCGCCGGCGTCGGGCGCGCCACCTTCTACGCGCACTTCGAAAGCAAGGAAGAGTTGCTGGCCACCAGCATCGGCCGGCTGCGGGCCTGGCTGGTGCAGATGCACCGCGCTGCTGGCGGCGAACCGCTCGGGTTCACGCTGCCGTTCTTCCAACATCTGGCCAGCCACCAGCGCATCTACCGCATGACCGTGGCGCGCGAAAGCGAAACCAGCGTCGAGCGCCACATCCGCCAGATGCTGGCCGAGCTGGTGCGCGAAGACCTGCGCCGCTGGCGCTCGCCGTCCACCGCGCGGCTCGACCTGGCGACGCACTACGTGGTCGGTGCGCTGTGGGCCAGCTTCATCTGGTGGATGGAGAGCGCGCAACCGTTGCCGCCGGAAGAGCTGAACACGCTGTTCCAGCAACTGACCTTCCCCGGCCTCGAAGCCACGCTGGCGATGGGCCATGAGGCGCCACGACCGGTGCTGCTCAAGCTGCCAAGCGCTGCCTGAAGAAGGCCAGGATCTCGTCGCGCGCGGCGATGGTCGGGTGGCCGGCCTCGTCAACCAGATGGGCCGTCACCACGCTGTGCGGGCTGGCCACCACCTTGTCAAAGAAGGGCGGCGTGTCGGGGTTGGCGGCACTGTCCGGCAGCACCCGCGCCACGAAGCGATCGCCCAGCGCCTGGGCATAGGCGGCAAAGCGCTGCGCGGTGCAGTAGCGGTCACCGTCGAAGCGGTAGGCCATCACGTTCAGGTTGTCACGCTCCAGCCGCTCGCGCACGGCCACCAAGTCGTCGGGCGAGATCTCCAACCCGGCGGGATCATCCAGCGGCAAGGTCGGCTGCGACAGCACCGGCGCCAGCATCGCCGGCTCCAGCATCATCGTCAGCGCGAAGTTGCCGGTGAAGCACATGCCGATCGCACCGACACCCGGCCCGCCGCATTCCTCGTGCGCCAGGCGCGCCAGCGCGCGCAACCACTGCGTCACCGGGCTCGATTCGTTGGCCGCCAAGGCGCGGAACTCGGCGCTGACGCAGGCCCGCCGAAAGACAGCGATCCCCTCGTCGACCTGCGGCACCGCGCCATCGCGGCCGAACAGCGACGGCATGTAGACGGTGAAGCCGGCCTCTCGCACCCAACGCGCAAAACGTGCGACCTGCGGGCTGATGCCCGGCATCTCGGTCATCACGATCACGCCCGGCCCGCTGCCGGCCACGTAGACCCGCTTGGTGCTGCCATCGAACGTAATGGAGCGTGGATCGAAATCGTCGAGCGGGTCGTCGGCATTCAGCTGATCGCTCTTCATCGTGCTGCCTCAGGCCGCAACAAGCAGGTGTTGAAGGTGGGCGTAACCGGCCGCCTGAGCGAACTGCGGCAACCGCCAGATCTCGCCGTTGACGCCCCAGGTACCGTCGGTCACCTCGTTCAGCACGAGTGAGGTCACGAGCTGGCGCCGCTCCTGGTCCGGCAGCGATTGATTGAACGCCGCTTGCACCAGCTGCGCGTAGCGCGAGCGCGCGGCGTCGTCCAGCACGCCCGCCGGCAGATAGACGATCACCAGGCACGGGATGAAGCGGCTGCTCACGTCGGCACCGCCGCAAGTCCAGTCCGCCGGGTCGATCTCGTCGACCAGCACCCAGCTGAGAAAACGCTTGGCCGGGTCGGCCGGGATGCGTTCGACGCTGGCCGCCGCCTCGTGCATGCGTTGGACCAGCGCGGCGCGGTGCTCGGCCGGAAAGGCGTTCTTCGGGATCTTCAGGACGATGTTCGGCATGTGCGCTCCGGGGCTGTTGATGCAGGTATTGAATGCCGAACCGCCTCGGCGCTACAGTGTCCCAATCGACATCTTTCGGGCTGATTCTGACAATGCGCGATTTCACCGTCATGGTGCTCGAAGGCGCCTACGCGACAAGCGTGGCCGTCACGCTGGACATGCTGGAAGCGGCGGCTGCGTTGGCGCCACGCCTCGGGCTGGTGGCGCCGACCTGGAAGCTGCTGTCTCCACACGGCGGTCCGGTAAAGCTCCGGTCTGGCCTCAGTGTCGACACGGCCAAGCTGCCCGCGCGGTCCGGCATCGATCGCTCGACCTGGATCGTTCCGGGGGTGGGTCTGGACACGCCCGCGGCGATCCAGCAGCGCTTTGGCGACGATGACGTGCAGCAAGTGCTCGCCGCACTGCGCCGGCATGCGAAGGCTGGCGGCGGCGTGGCTGCGTCGTGCTCGGCAGTGTTCCTGCTGCAGGCGGCCGGCCTGCTCGAAGGGCGTCGTGTGACCACCTCATGGTGGCTCGCGCCGCTGCTCAAGCGCCTGGCGCCCGACTGCACTGTGGACGCCGACCGCATGGTCTGCGCCGACGGCCCCATCGTGACGGCGGGCGCGGCCTTTGCCCAGACCGACCTGATGCTGCAMCTGTTGCGCGCCCGTTGCGGCAACGCCTTGACCGACCACGTGTCGCGCGTGTTGCTGGTCGATGGACGTCAAGCCCAGGCCCCGTTCATCGTGCCCGAGGTGTTTTCCAGTGGCGACGATCTGATCGGCCGCTTGGCTGCGCGCATCGAAGCCGCGCTGCCCGAACCGCCCAAGGTGGGCCAGTTGGCGCGCGAGTTCTGCATGTCCGAGCGCACCTTGGCACGCCACATCAAGCGCGCCACCGGCATGAGCACACTGGCTCTCGTGCAAAGCGTGCGACAACGGCGTGCCCGCGCGTTGCTGGGCGGCAGCCGCATGACGATCGAACAGGTGGCGGTTGCCGTCGGTTACCAGGACGCGACGGCATTGCGGCGCATGATGAAGCGCTTCGCCGGCGCCAACCCGAGCCGCTTCAGGACCGCCACCGCACTGGCATGAGT
>NZ_JBFUGE010000067.1:0-18920 GCF_056403075.1 Ideonella sp. P3_A4
AAGCATCGGCATCGGCCAGGTCAACGGCGCTGTCGTGCAACTGGACCAGATGACGCAGCAGAACGCCGCGCTGGTGGAAGAGTCTGCCGCTGCCGCCGAAAGCCTGAAGGACCAGGCCAACCGCCTGGCCGGTGTCGTCGCCGGCTTCCGCCTGGGTGGCCAGGCCGATGTGCGCCAAGCTGCGCCGCGCCCCAGCGCGCCCGCCGCTCGCCCGGCCGCCGCAACGCCGGCGAAGGCATCGGTGAAGGCCCCGCTGTCCGCCAAGCCCAAGGCCGTCGCCCCCGTACCGGCGCCGAGGCCAGTGGCCGCAGCGCCCGCGCCGGCCACCGTCGAGCACGGCGATTGGGAAACCTTCTGATCCGTCGGATGACCGCCTGAGCCCCTGCCACCCACGCACCGACGAGGAGTAGCGCATGAACCTGATGAGAGCCTTCACGATTCGTTGGCGCATGCGCGGCGCGATCGTCCTCGTGCTGGCGCTGTTCGCGCTCGTCGGCCTGACCGCCGTGCTCAGCGGGCGCCACCTGGCCTCGTTGAACGACGAGGTCATGACGCGGGCGGTCACACGTGTCTACACGCTGGGCGACATCCGCGGCGGCGTTGGCGAGGTTCGCCAGCACGAAAAGAACATGGTGATCGACTATGAGGACGGCGTGGCCGTTCTCAAGCACCGCGAGCTGTGGGCCAAGTCGATCGAGAAGACCAAGAAGGCGCTCGGCGCGCTGCTCGAAGGCCAGGAAGACGCCGACAACGTGCTGGCCAAGAAGGCGATCGAAGGCATCGATGCCTACGCCAAGGCGACGCAGCAGGTGCTGGAGCAGATCCAGAACGGCGCCTACGACAACGCCCGCACCGCCGACAAGATGCTGGCCCGGGCCAAGGAGCACATCGCCCAAGTCGAGCAGAACGTCGCCGGCATCCAGGCCATCATCGACAGCGAGGCTGCGGCCACGCAAGAAGAATTCCGCGCCTCGATGCGCAGCGCGCTGGTGACCTTCGTCGGTGTGCTGGCCCTGGTGCTGGTGCTGGTGGTGCCCGCCACGCTGATGAACTCGGCTTCGATCACCCGGCCGATGATCCATGCCCGCGAAGTGGCGCTGGCCATCGCCCAAGGCGATCTGACGCACCGCATCGACGCCGACGGCAAAGACGAAACCGCTGACCTGCTGCGCGCGCTGTCGCACATGCAGCAGTCGCTGTCCGGCCTGGTGGGTGAGGTTCGCCAGGCTTCCGAAAGCATCCACACCGCGTCGAACGAGGTCGCCTCGGGCAACGCCGACCTGTCGCACCGCACCGAGCAGGCCGCCAGCAACCTGCAGCAGACCGCCAGCTCGATGGAGCAGCTGACCGGCACCGTGCGCCAGAGCGCCGATGCCTCGACCCAGGCCAGCCAGATGGCGCACTCGGCTTCGGCCGTGGCCCAACGCGGCGGCGCCGCGGTGGCGCAGGTGGTGGCGACGATGAACGAGATCAACGTCGCGTCGCGCAAGATCGGCGACATCATCGGCGTGATCGACGGCATCGCCTTCCAGACCAACATCCTGGCGCTGAACGCCGCTGTCGAAGCGGCACGTGCCGGTGAACAAGGCCGCGGCTTCGCGGTGGTGGCGGGCGAAGTGCGCTCGCTGGCCCAGCGCAGCGCCGAGGCCGCCAAGGAAATCAAGACCCTGATCAGCGCCTCGGTCGAGAAGGTCGACTCCGGCAGCCGCCAGGTGCAGGACGCGGGTGCCACGATGAGCGAGATCGTCGCCTCGGTGAAGCGCGTCAACGACATCATCAGCGAGATCAACACCGCGTCGACAGAGCAAAGCCAGGGCATCGGCCAGGTCAACACCGCCGTCACCCAGCTCGACCAGATGACGCAGCAGAACGCCGCGCTCGTCGAGCAGTCGGCCGCCGCCGCCGAGAGCCTGAAAGGCCAGGCCAGCGTGCTGAACGGCCTCGTCTCGCGCTTTCACCTCAGCGAAACCAGCACACACTGAATCCCCAGACCGTTACCCGAGCACCATCATGGAAACCTTCCTCCGCAGCATTTCGATCCGTCACCGCTTGTTGGGTGGCATGCTGGTCGTCAGCGTGCTCATCATGGCTCTCGGGGTCTGGGCCAGCATCAGCTACAAAGGCCTGCAGTCGCAGACCGACGAGCTGCTGGACGCGCAGGCTTCGGTCAGCCGTGACACCGGCGCCATCCTGGCTGCGTTCGACCGCATTCAGCGCCATGAGCAATCGGTGCTGCTGAACAGCAACAACGCCGTCGAAGCCGCCGAACACAAGACGCGCTGGGACAAGGAAGTGGCCTCCACCACCGCCTTGCTGACCGCGCCGACGCCAGATGCCGAACGCGCCAAGCACCTGGCCGAAGGCGCTGCCGGCCTGGCCGCCTATGCGAAAGAACTGGCCCCGGTGCTGCAGCAAGTGGTCGAAGCCAAGCTCGACAACACCGCCGGCTACGCCTACGCCCAGCGTTCGCTGCCCGAGCTGGAAAAGGCCCGCACCACCTTCGCCGCGATGGTCAAGGAAACCGAAGAGCGCATCAACACCGAGCGCGCAGAAGCCAAGCGTGTCGGCACCATCCAGAGCAACGTCCGCCTCGGTGGCGCGCTGCTTGTCCTGGGCATCTTCTTCGGCCTGATGTGGACCGTCGCACGCTCGATCGCCAAGCCGCTGGTCGCGGCCACGGCCTGCGCACAACGCATCGCCCGCGGCGACCTGTCTGAGAACATCGTCGACAACGGCAAGGACGAAATCTCGGCCTTCGTCCGTGTGCTGGGTGACATGCAGCTGTCGCTGCGTGACATCGTCGGCCAGGTACGCGCCAGTGCCGACAGCATCTCGACCGCCAGCGCCGAAGTCGCCAGTGGCAACCTCGACCTGAGCCAACGCACCGAACACGCCGCAAGCAATCTGCAGGAGACCGCCGCGTCGCTGCACGAGCTGACCGGCAACGTGCGCCACAGCGCCGAATCGGCCGCCCAGGCCACGCAGCTGGCCTCGTCGGCCAGCCAGGTGGCCGAGCGTGGCGGCAAGGTCGTCGCCCAAGTTGTCAAGACGATGGACGAGATCAACGCCAGCTCGCGCAAGATCGCCGACATCACCGGCGTGATCGACGGCATCGCCTTCCAGACCAACATCCTGGCGCTGAATGCGGCCGTTGAAGCCGCCCGTGCCGGCGAGCAGGGCCGCGGCTTCGCGGTCGTCGCCGCCGAAGTGCGCTCGCTGGCCCAGCGCTCGGCCGAAGCGGCCAAGGAAATCAAGAGCCTGATCGGCACCAGCGTCGACCGGGTCGAGAACGGCGCCCGCCAGGTGCAGGACGCCGGCAGCACGATGACCGAGATCGTCGGCTCGGTGCGCCGCGTCAACGACATCATCGGCGAGATCACCGCCGCGTCGAGCGAGCAGAGCACCGGCATCGGCCAGGTCAACACCGCCGTCACCCAGCTCGACCAGATGACGCAGCAGAACGCCGCGCTGGTGGAAGAGTCTGCCGCCGCAGCCGAAAGCCTGAAGGACCAGGCCCAGCGCCTGATGAAGGTGGTGGCCACCTTCCGCCTCGATGGCAACGGCTCGCTGGCCGTGGCTGCCGCGCCCGCCCCTGTGGCCGCTGCCCGCAGCGCCACCCCGGCTCGCGCCACCGCGCCGGCAGCCCGCCCGGCCGCCGCCGCCGCTCGAGTTGCGACACCAGCAGCAGCGCCCGTGGTTGCAGCCGCACCGGCCCCAGCGGCCGCGCCGACGGCAGCCGAGGACGAGTGGACCTCGTTCTGATCCGTAACGCCGAACAGATCTCGCATTCACTTGCCGCAACGGCCCCGAACGGGGCCGTTCGCGTCACAGCCACGCAGATTGGAGACAAACCCATGCGCCGTTCCTGGTCCCTCAGCGCCCGCCTGTACTGGCTGGCGGCGTTGGTCACTGTCGCCGTGTTGGCGGTGGCCGCCCACACCGGCCGTGCTTTCCACACTGCATCGCTCGACCAGCGCCTGTCCACCACCCGCATGGCGGTGCAGCAGGCGATGGCCATCGCCGAGCGCTACCACGACCAGGAAAAGGCCGGCCAGCTGACCACCGCCGAAGCCCAGGCCAAGGCCAGCGGCGAGATCAAGGCGATCCGCTACGAGGGCAAGGAATACATCTGGATCAACAACATGAACCTGCTGATGGTGATGCACCCCATCAAGCCGGAACTCGACGGCAAAGACCTGTCGCAGATGAAGGACCCCGACGGCAAGTTCCTGTTCAAGGAATTCGTCGCGATGGTCAAGGCCCAAGGTTCGGGCTATGTCGACTACCTGTGGCCGCAACCGGGCAAGCAGGACCCGGAGCCCAAGCGCTCTTATGTCGCCGGCTTCGCCGCCTGGGGCTGGGTGCTGGGTTCGGGCGTCTACACGACCGAGGTTCGCGCCGCGGCGATGAACTTTGCAGCCACCAGTTTCGCGGTTGCCGTGGCTTTGTCGATCGCGGTCTTCGGTTGGGTCCATTGGCTGGCGCGCTCGCTGCGCCGGCGCCTGGAAGTGGCCGACAAAGCGCTGCGCGCCATCGCCGAGGGCAACCTCAGCCAAGCTGTCGAAACCGGCGCCGACGACGAGGTCGGCCGCCTGCTGCGCTCGGTCGAAACCACGCGGACCGGCCTGGCGCGCATCGTCGGGCTGGTGCGCGGTTCGACCGACGGCATCACCAGCGCTTCGGGCGAGATCGCCAGCGGCAACGCCGACCTGTCGCACCGCACAGAGGAAGCCGCGAGCAACCTGCAGCAAACCGCCAGCTCGATGCACCAGCTGACCGGCGCGGTGCGCCAGAGTGCCGACGCCGCGGCCCAGGCCAACCAACTCGCGGCATCGGCCGCGCAAGCGGCTGAACGCGGCGGCCAGGTGGTTGCCGGCGTGGTGTCGAACATGAACGACATCGCGGCCTCCAGCCGCAAGATCGGCGACATCATCGGCGTGATTGACGGCATCGCCTTCCAGACCAACATCCTCGCGCTGAACGCCGCTGTCGAAGCGGCCCGGGCCGGCGAACAGGGCCGCGGCTTCGCGGTGGTGGCCGGCGAAGTGCGCAGCCTGGCGCAACGCAGCGCCGAAGCCGCGCGTGAGATCAAGAGCCTGATCGGCGCGTCGGTCGAGAAGGTCGACAGCGGTACCCGCCTGGTGAACGACGCCGGGGCCACGATGGGCGACATCGTCGGCTCGGTGCGCCGGGTGTCCGACATCATCGGCGAGATCACCGCCGGCGCGGCCGAGCAGCGCGACGGCATCGACCAGGTCAACCGGGCCATCGTCCAGCTCGACCAGATGACGCAGCAGAACGCCGCGCTGGTCGAAGAATCGGCCGCCGCCGCGGACAGCATGAAACGCCAGGCCGAGCACCTGGCCGAGGTCGTTTCGGCCTTCCAGCTCGCTGGCGAGCCCGCATTGGCGGTCGCGCCACCGGCAACGCACGAGCGCGCCGCGCAGGTGGTCATCCAGACCGCTCGCGACACCAGCCGCGACAGCACGACCCCGGTTGGCCGGCCGCATTTGAGCGCCCCGGCTGCCAAATCCGACAGCGATTGGGAAAGTTTTTGAGCTTCACCCAGCCGCGCAACCGCCGATAAGCCATACAGCGGGCGATCTTCGAAGCCCAGCCTCCACCCAAAGGACCGCAAAGACCATGGACATGATCACCGAAGCCAAGCAGGTGGCCAAGCACGAGGCCGCGCGCGCTGGCAAGGGCGCCCGAGCCGCAGCCGCCGCGGCGGCCACCCACGGCGAATACCTGACCTTCCGTCTCGGCGGCGAGGAATACGGCATCGACATCCTGCGTGTGCAGGAGATCCGTTCGTACGAGCAGCCGACCCGCATCGCCAACTCGCCCGCCTTCCTGAAGGGCGTGGTCAACCTGCGTGGCGTGATCGTGCCGATCATCGACCTGCGGGTGAAGCTGAACTGCAACAGCGCCGACTTCAACGCCTTCACCGTCGTGATCGTGCTGAACATCATGGGCCGCGTCGTCGGCGCCGTGGTGGACTCGGTCTCCGACGTGCTGGAGCTGTCGACCGACCAGGTCAAGCCGGCCCCGGGCATGAACGCCCAGGTCGACATGAGCTTCATCACCGGCATCGCCAACGTCGGCGAACGCATGCTGATCCTGATGGACATCACCGCGCTGATGAGTGCCGCCGACATGGGGCTGATCGAGCAGGCGCAAGAGGCCGAATGATCCTCCGCGCCACGGCACCATGCCGTGGCCCGAAGAAGACGACCCGCCTTGCGCGGGTCGTGTCGTTTCTGGCGCCGGTGGACTTCGGTGCTGACTGTCACGCCGGCTGCTGGTAGCGCCATTCCTGCGTGCGCCCGCCAAAGCCGTAGGCCGCGGCGCGGGCATCGATCACGTAGGTGTACGAGTGCTCGACGGCGCCGTGCAGCAACTCGTCCATCGCCTGGTGCACGGCCGCCAGGTAGGCCGCCTTCTCGGCCTTGGTGTTGGTCTCGTCGGTGATGCTGACCGTCCAGTGGTACGAGCGGCGCGGGCTGTCGGCCAGCCGCTGGCCGGCGACGAACCACTGCGTGGCCGGCACGAAATCAATCACCACCGCGGTCAATGCCGGGTCCTTGTGCAGCACGCGGGCGGTCAACTCGGACGCTGTGGCGGCCACCTGCTCGGCCAGGGTGTTGTCGGTAGCGCCGGAGAGCTGGATGTGGATGTAGGGCATGGCAGGTCCTTGGGGATGAGGGTTGAAAGCGGAGACGACGGGGTGATGCTAGGCCTGCCACAATCGTGCGTGAAGCGAATCTTTCTTTCCTCATTCACGAGTATTTCTGATGAATCATCTCGACCCGTCCTGGCTGCAGAGCTTTGTCGCGATCGCTGACAGCGGTGCCCTGGCCCGCGCCGCAGGGCGGGTCCACCGCAGCCCGTCGGCGCTCAGCCTGCAGCTGAAGCAGCTGGAGTCGACATTGGGCGCACGGCTGATCGAGCGCACCACCCGCAAGCTGCAGCTGACACGCGAGGGCGAGCGCTTTCTGCCTTATGCGCGTGAGCTGCTGGATCTGCAACAGGCGGCGATGCAAGCCTTGCAGCCCACCACCGAGCAAGGGCTGTGGCGGATCGGCCTGAGCGAGTACTTTCTGCCGGCGCGGTTGAAGGCGCTGCTGGGTTTTCTGGAGCAACAGGCCGATGGCGCAGGGCTCGAAGTGACCTGGGCCCGCTCGAGCGAACTGCAGCGCCAGTGGGCCGACGGGGCGCTCGACCTGGCGGTGATCACTGCGCACGAGCCGCCAGCCGATGCGCTGCTGTTGCGGCGTGAGCCCTTGGCCTGGGTCGCGGCGCCGGGCTTTCACGCCTCGCCGAACCGGCCGCTGCCCTTGGTCCTGCTGGCCGAGCCCTGCCCGGTGCGCGAGCTGGCATTGGCCGCCCTGGCCCGGCGTGGCCAGCCGCACAGCCTGCGCATGGCCTGCAGCGGCAGCCAGGCGGTGGTGACCGCGCTGCGCGCCGGCTGGGGCGTGGGCTGCCTCAACAGCTCGGCCGTACCGGCGGACCTGGTGGTCTTGTCGGAAAGCGACCCGCGGCGCTGGCCCTCACCCGGCCGACTGGCCTTTTACGCCTTGACCCAGCCGTGGATGGCGCCGCTGGTGAAGCAGTTGAAGGCCTGGGCGACGCACTGAGGCCCTACCACAGCCAACGGCCCCCTTCGCAGCCCGATCGACCTATTTGTGGGCCGTGACCTTGGTCACTTGTCCCCCTTGGACGTGGACAACGCTGTGGACAACACAAGCATGGCGCTTGTAAGCCGTTGATGACAGAGGCTTTGGCCTGGATTGCTCAACGAAAGAGCACCGCCCGCGCCCGTTACAGCTGTTCAGCCGCCGAGGCCGTGGCCACCCACCGGTTCGACGACCTGATGCTGCTCGAAGCCCTGGATGAGCGGCATCGCCCGCTGGATCGCCGCCTTGACCTCCGGCATGCCGAGCGAAGCCTGGTGGCTGGCCTCGCTGTCCCAGACCTCGGTGATCCAGATCGCCTGCTCGTTGCCAGGCTCGCGCGCGACGACATAACTCTTGCAGCCGGGCATCACGTCCACGTTTTGCAGCAGGATCGTGATCAGCGCATCGCGCTGGCCGGGCTTGGCAAGCATCTTTCCGATCAGTCCATACATCTTCGAGCCTCCAGGTTCGTCGAACATCAGCACCGCATTCGGTGCGGGCATCTCGCCGTTCGCGCGCGCGGCCGCAGTGGCGGGTCGAGGCGTCCAGGCACGGCCGCTCTCGGCCTCGTCCATGCTGCCGTACTGGCCAAGCGGGCGGAATCCCGCAAAGGCGTAAGGGCGGCCTTGTGCCTGCAGGGTCGACACCTGGTCCGCCACGTGAAAGTGCAGGTGCGGGCCCGACGAGTTGACACCCGAACGCCCGACCTTGGCGAGCACCTGGCCGGCTTTCACCAGTTGGCCGCGCTTCACGCCGATGCTGCCGCGTTGCAGATGCTCGTAGAACACGAAGCGGCCGCCGCCTGTGCCACCGATCGCCAGGCACAGGTAGTTGCCGGCCACGTCTTCGTCCGTCCACCGCTCGGCCGGCAGCTGGCTCGCCAGCACGTCTTCGCGGCCATCGCGCAAGTCGACGATTTGGCCATCCGCCACCGCCAGAACGTCCTGCCCCCACCCATGCCACTTTTCGAAGGCCGAGCTCGCAGTGCCAGCCCAAGGCTGGCCTTGCGCGTCGAGCTTGATCCAGTCGATCGCGAAACGCGCCGGGATGTAGCGGCGACCATCGCGCACGAAGGCCGCGCGCCGATGGCCGAATGGGAAGGCCGGGTCGAACACCGCGGCCCAAGGACCACCTCGCAGCGGGGCGCCCAGCGGCGTCGGCTGTGCTAACGGCAACGTTGCAGTGAGTGGTGTCAACGTGGTTGCACCCTCGCCTTGCAGCGTGCAATCGACTCGCACTGATGTGACGGCATCCCCACGCGTGGCCAACGGATGCCACAGAAACAGCCACAGCGATTCGCCCGGCGCGACGCTGAGGCTGGTGGCGGGTCGGCCCTTGGCGCCGGCTGCCGCGGCCAGCAAAGGCGCACCGTCCAGATGCAGCAGCGCGGGAGCCCCGGTGCCGGCAGGCGACACCGACAGCGCCCGCAACTCGGTGGCCGTGGCCGACGCGTTGTGGATTCCCAATTCACCGACCAGCCAAGCCTGGCCACTCATGTGCGCCATGGCGAAGCCATCCGGCGTCAGCAGCGTCGGCTCCGTCTGCGCCCGAGCCGCCCAAGACGGCAACAGCACGGCGGGGGCAAGGGCAGCGAGTTGTCGGCGGGTCATCGTCATGGGCGCCGATTAGACGAGTGCAAGCCGAGACGCCACAAGCGCTGCGACGAAAGGCCCTCGAGCGGGAATCGATGCCGGCAAACCCGGTGCCAACAAGATGGTCCCTGCGGCGAACCGGGGCTCCAGAACCCGCCTAAGATTTCTGGCTCAACAGGGAACTGCCATGACCATCGAACTCGACCATTCCATCGTGTCGTCCCACCACAAGACCGAGTCGGCGCGCCAACTCGCCGAGTTGCTCGGCGTGCCTTGGGGCGAAGCAGGCGTGGGGCCTTTCACCGCGGTCTACGTGAACTCGGGCTTGACACTGGACTTCATCGACACCCAAGAGGACTTCCCGATCCAGCACTTCTGCTTTCGCGTCAGCGAGGCGGAGTTCGACGAGATCCTCGCGCGCATCCAGGCCGCCGGCATCGCCTACCGTGCGGACGTGCGCGGCCCGATGGACATGAAGATCAGCACCCACTGGGGTGGCCGCGGCATCTACTGGAACGAGCCTGACGGGCACCAGTGGGAGATGCTGACCGCGAGCTACGCGCGCCAGCCGCGCTGAGGCTGTCGAGCCAAACCCTCCTGGCGTGCCAGGCGCGGCGATTGCTGCCCCGCGTTCAGCGGATGCAAAGGTCCGAAAACGGCACGACGGCGGCGAAGCGACCGCCTACGCTGAAGCCCTGTTCAAACACCGACCGAGGGACTTCCAATGGCTTCTATTCACCAGGAAATTGGCATTGACGCAACGCCCGCCGAAGTGTGGGACGCGCTGCGTGACGTGGGCGCCTTGCACACCCGGCTGGTCAAAGGCTTCGTCGTCGATTGCCGGCTGGAAGGCGAAGCGCGCATCGTGCAGTTCGCCAATGGCATGACGGCGCGCGAGCTGATCATCGACGTCAGCGATGCTCAGCGCCGCATCGCATGGTCGGCCACCGGCGGCCGGCTGACGCACCACAACGCTTCGGCGCAGGTGCGAGACGATGGCACTGGCCGCAGCCGCGTGACCTGGGTAGCCGATCTGCTGCCGCACGAAATGGCACCGGCCGTCGCTGGGATGATCGAGCAGGGCCTGCAGGCGATGCGGCGTACGCTCGAAGGCGAGCACGCCACCAGCACCATCGGCGGCGACTGGCGCGGAGGCTAGGTCGGCGGCAGGAGCCGCCGACCTAGCCTATCGGCATACACCCAGCTCCCCCGAGCCCCCTCCACGAGGGAGCTCCAGCACGAACGATCACTCCCTCCAGCCTCCCTCCGCGAGGGAGGCTCCAGTCAGATTGACACCAGGGGCACGCAGCGTCTTGGTGATTCTTCACACCTAGACCTCGCCGGCGCGGCGCAGCGTGTCCATCACTGGCCGGTGCAGCAGGCCACGCAAACTCCACCAGCCCGCGGCCAGCGCCAGCCAGGCGCCTGCCAGCGCCCCTACCAGGGGCACCCACGGTGCGGCCGTCCACGGGAACTCGAAGGCATAACGTGCCAACGCACTGCCCACCGCGGCTGCGGCCAGTGTGGCCAGCAGCCCGGCCAGCGCGCCCACGCCCAGCAGCTCGGCACGCTGCACCTGACCCAGCAGGCGCGCACCGGAGCCACAGGCGCGCATCACCGCGTACTCGCGCGCCCTCGCTTCGCGGGTAGCGCTGACAGCCGCGAACAGCACCGCCAGCCCGGTGGCCAGCGTGAACGCGAACAGGAACTCGACCGCACGGATCACCTGGTCCAGCACCTGCTGCAGTTGGCGCACCGAGGCCGACACGTCGATCGCCGTGATGTTCGGGAAACGTTTGGTCAATGCGTTGTCGAAACCTGGCGCCACGGCCACATCCGGCGCGCGAAAGGCCGCCATGAAGGTCACTGGCACGTCGGTCATCTCAGCCACCGGGTAGATGACGAAGAAGTTGGCCCGCATCGAGCCCCAGTCGACCTTGCGGATGCTGGTGACGCGCGCATCGTGCAACTGGCCTCCGATGTCAAAGCGCAGCGAGTCGCCGAGCTTGGCGCCAATCGTCTCGGCCACGCCCTGCTCGATGCTCAGGCCAGCGGCCTCGTTGGCCGTCCACTTGCCTTCCAGCACCTGGTTGTGCGGTGGCATCTGCGCGCTGTGGCTCAGGTTGAACTCACGCTCCACCGTGCGGCGCGCTCGTTCATCCTCGGCGAAACGAGTGCCGATCGGCTCGTCGTTGATCGCCACCAGGCGGCCGCGGATCATCGGGTACCAGTCGTAGCCTTCGGGCACTTTGGCATCGGCCAACGCCTTGCGGAACTCGTCGACCTGGTCCGGCTGCACGTTGATCACGAAGCGGTTCGGCGCGTCTTTCGGCGTGCTGGCACGCCAACTGTCGACTAGGTCAGTGCGCAGCAGCACCAGCAGCGCCAGCGCCATCAAGCCGACTGACAGCGACGAGACCTGCAGCACGGTAAACGCGGGCCGCGCCGCAATCTGGCGCGTCGCCAGCACCAACCAGCGCGGTGCGCGCGCCTCGGGCACCGCGCGCCGCAACAGCCACACGGCCACCCAGGCGAGCAGTGCGAAGAAGGCCAGGGCCGCCGCAAAGCCGCCGACGGCGATCGCACCCAGCACCGGGTCGCGCGCCACGGCCAACAACAGGCCGGCAAAGCTGGCCGCGCCGGCCAGCAACACGCCGAGCGACGCGGGCCGCAACTGGCCCACGTCGCGCCGGATCACGCGCAGCGGCGGCACCTTGGCCAACTGCAGCACGGGCGGCAGGCCAAAGCCCAGCAACAGCGTCAGCCCGACGCCCAAACCAAACAGCGCCGGCCACACGCCGGGCGGCGGCAGCGTGGCGGGCACCAAAGCGCCCAGCAGCTTGACGAACAACAGGTGCATCGCCAGCCCCGCCAGCACGCCAGCCAGGCTCGCCACGAGCCCCAGGCCGACGAACTCGATCGCGAAGGCGCCGGCGATGCGCCGCTGCGACAGGCCCAGCACACGCAGCATCGCGCAGTCGTCGAGGTGGCGTTGTGCGAAGTCGCGCGCGGCGATGGCCACCGCCACCGCGGCCAGCAGCGCCGCCAGCAGCGCCACCAGGTTCAGAAACTTCTCGGCCCGGTCCAGCGTCTGGCGCATTTCGGGGCGGCCCGATTCGAGCGACTCGACACGCATGCCACGCAGGCCCTCGCCCTTGATCTTGGCGCCGGCCCATTGGGTGTAGTCGCGCACCGCCACCTCGCGGCCAGCCGGGGCCACCATCGCAAGCCGGTAGGTCACGCGGCTCGCCGGCTGCACCAGGCCCGTCGCGGCCAGGTCGGCCTCGTTCAGCATCACCCGCGGCGCGAATGCGAGGAAACCGGCGCCGCGGTCGGGCTCGATCACGATCACCTTGGCCAAGGTCAGCCGAGCGTCACCGAGCAACAGGCCATCGCCAAGTTTCAGGCCCAGCGCATCGAGCACCGTGGCATCGGCCCACGCCTCGCCCGGCGCCGGGCCGGTCTGCACCGCCACTTCGCCCTGGCCCGCATCCACGGTCAGGCTGCCGCGCAACGGGTAGCCGCCGCTGACCGACTTCACCGCCACCAGGCGGCTGGCGCCACCCTTGTCGTCCGGCGCCCGCGCCATGCTCGGGAAGGCCGCCGTGCGCGCCGTTGTCAGCCCGACTTGCTTCGCGTGTTCCTCGAACACGGACGGCAACAGGTGGTCGCTGCTGATCACCGAGTCACCGCCCAGCAGTTGCGCCGCGTCGCGAGTCAGCCCGGCCTGCAGCCGGTCGGCGAAAAAACCCACCGCCGTCAGCGCCGTCACTGCCAGCAGCACCGCCACCAACACCAGCCGCAACTCGCCGGCGCGGAAGTCGCGCATGGCCTGCTGCGCGGCCAGGCGCCAGACCGAGGGTTCGCGGGGTGTCGAAGCAGTGAGGGCAGCAGTCATGCCCGGCACGGTACACCGAAAGCCCCGCCGCACCGGCGGCCCGCGGCACAAGCCCGACTGCGTTGAATGCAGCATGCAGTGGGCTCGAAGCCTGAACCATCCGCCCGGTGCTTCAATCGTCGACATGGACACCTCCACCGCCCTGCCGCCGCTGTACATCTCCCACGGCTCGCCGATGACCGCGCTCGACGCGGGCGAGGCCGGCGCTTTCTGGCGCCGCCTCGGCCCGGTGATCAGCGCTACCTTCGGCACGCCGAAGGCCATCCTCGCCATCTCGGCGCATTCGCTGACGCGTGAGCCGGTGCTGCTGGCCGCGCCGCGCCACGAGGCCGTCTACGACTTTTCAGGCTTTCCCGACGCGCTGTACCGGCTGCGCTACGACGCCCCCGGCGCACCGGCTTTGGCCGAGCGGGTGGCCACGCTGCTGCGCGGTGCCGGCCTGCCCGTCCACGTCGACAACGACGGTGGCCTGGACCACGGCATCTGGACGCCGCTGCGCTCGATGTTCCCCGACGCCGACATCCCGGTGCTGCCGCTGGCCTGGCCACCGAACTGGAAGCCCGAGGCGCTGTTCAAGCTCGGCGAGGCACTGGCCCCGCTGGCGGCCGAGGGTGTGCTGGTCATGGGCAGCGGCGCGATCACCCACAACCTGCGCCTGTTCGCCGGCGGGCGTGKTGCGATCGACACGCCGGAATTTCCCGAGAGCGCCGCCTTCCGCAAGTGGGTGCGCGACGAAGTGGCCGCGCGAGATTGGGCGACGCTGTTCGACTACCGCGCCCAGGCGCCGCATGCGGCCCACATGCACCCGACCGACGAGCACTGGTTGCCGTTCTACGTGGCCGCCGGTGCCGGTGGCCGCGATGCCGTGGGCCAGCGCCTGCACGACAGCGTGACCTATGGTCACTTGGCCATGGACGCGTATGCGTTCGGGCCCCAGGCACGCCGCCTCGCCGAAGCGCTGAAGGCTCCGCAAGCCGCCTGATCGCGGCCAACGGCGTCGTCGGGCCTCAACGGACCAGCTTGTCCTCGACCTTGTCGCCGTCATGCACGCGCAAGACGAACATGTCCAGCTTGCCCGTAGCCCAATCACGGCAGGTGTCGAGGATCGACAGATTGCGGCCCCACACCTCAGGCACCGCGGGCAGATTGACGAGGCTCAGTATCTTCGACGTCAAAGGTTTGTCCGAACGCTCGCAGGCCATGAAGAACATCTTCTGCACGTTACGCTGATCCGGAAAGGCGTCAACTAGCGCCTCGGCATCCTGCGCCAGTGCCGCCTCGTCGATCTCCTTCTTGTGGACGAGCGAATAGCCAGCTTCATCCGAGAACCAGACCAGGCGGGCATACATCGCTTCCTGACGCGCCGCATCGTCCTGCCTGACCACCTGATTCAGCAATTCCAGCATCTGCTCCTTGCTGCCTCCCCAGTTGGGACTGACATGACGCATGCGATTGAAGTAGATGGCGTGAAACGCTGGGTACCTCCTCACGCCCACTTGGAACACGGCACTCGAGAGCGCGTCACCTTCACTTAGTCCTGTTGCCATCCGCAGGCGGGCCGAGTACCACGCCGGATGGGAGGACAGTTCGTCCTTGTGATCGTCGAGAACGTCCCGCGACTGCGCGAGGTAGCGCTTGAAAGCTGGCCAGGCCTCTGGCTTGACGGAGCTGGCGAAGCCCTCTCCACGAGCTTGCCAAGCCCGAGCTTCCAAGAGCTGCGCGACCATCATCCAAGCCAATGGGCGGCGCTTTGCCAGGGCCCGAACACGATCCAGCGCAGATTGCCAGGCCTTGTCGTCCTCGAACCGCGCGGTGGCTGCGTCCGAGAAGTACTCGTATAGAAAAGTCACTCGCCACTTGCCGTCGGCAAACCTGGCCTGCGACGACAAGTCATCCGCGGCCAGGTGCTCCACGCCGGCGAAGTCTTTGGCCGCCGTCAGGCGAAAGATCTCCGCCTTCAACTGGTCTCGCTCTTCCAGCGCCTTCGACTGAGCGAGTGCCAACGGTGACATCAATGCCAGGCAAAGGCTGGCGATGAATCTAGCGAGCATCCGAAGACTCCATTCCTGAAAGAATGTTGACAGGTGATGGGGGCAAGCGGACGCACGCCGCTTTTCGGGCTGTCATGGCCAAGGGTTCCGGGGCCTACCACATCTGGCAGCGGGCCTCCGATCCGTGATCGATGTGGGATCAGTGCGCGTGGTACTCGATCGCGCCGAGGTCGATCACCTTGCGGTCGTCACCATTGCCGTCAACACGGCGCTTGCGGCCGAGCAGGTCGGTCTCGCCTGGCACGGTGGTCTTCGCACCGACATCGATGGCCGGCGAGCCGGCCGTCAGGGCATAGGCCTTGACGTCCTGGCCTGCGCCGTCGAACTGCGGATCGACAGCGATGTTGCGGTGCTGGCCCGCGGCCGCCACGCACCTGCCGCCGATCGATGCACCGTTGGCAGCGAAGACGTCATTCCTGCGGAACTCCGGCGACACTCGGTCTTCGGTGCCGTCGCAGAAAACGCTGCTCGTCCCTTTGGACGTGAAGAAGATATTGTTCGTAAACTGAACGTCGTGGGGGAAGCCGCTGGTGTAGAGCTCGCTGCCGTCGTTGGCCTGGTTGTCGGCGACCGTGTTGTTGAACCAGAAGCCCCCCTGCCCGCCGGAGGGCACGGACACGGCGATTCCGCCGCCCGCGCCTGACACATTGCCATAGACGGCGTTGTTGACAAAGGTCGGGTTGCTGACGTTGAACGTCGAGACACCACCGCCCCAATCGCCCGACGTGTTGAAGCGGACAGTGTTGCGTGCGATGAGCGGATGGCCCGCGCCATTCATGCCGATCCCGCCGCCTTCCATGTCGGTCTGGTTGTACTCGATCAGGTTGTCGGTGAGCTCCACCGCGCCGTCGCCGAAGATCTCGACCCCACCGCCGACGGTCCCGCCGCCGCATCCATCCTGATGGTTGTGGTGGATGTGGTTGCCGACGATCAGGGCGGACGAAAAGCTTGCGGCGATGCCGTTGCCGCTGCAAGCCGAGCTGTCTCGCACGATGTTGCCGCGGATCGTCGGCGACGCGTAGTAGATCTGGACGCCGCCGCCGGTCAGCGGGTGTTCGGTGGCATTGCCGTTGCGCAACATGAAGCCACTCAACACGGAAGCGCGCGTCTCCCCGGAATGGAAGCGCACGGCCGAGTTCTTGCGGTGCGGATCGATGATCGTCTTCTTGGGGCCATCGCTGCTCGTCACCGTGATCGCCTTGCCCATGAAGTCGATCGACTCGTGGTAGATGCCCGGCGCGACAAGCACTGTGTCACCGTCTGCCGCGGCATCGATGGCGGATTGGATCGTGCTGCTGTCGAGCGGCACGCATATGGTGGCGGCCTGGGCGGTGGCGGCCAGCACGGTCAGCGCCAGCAATGCGTGGTTCTTCTTCAACATCTCGGCTCCCTCCGGGGTCAAGTCGCGCCGGATCGGCGCCGCGGCAGTCTAACGGGACAACTGCACCGTCCTTCGGCCCGGCGCTCTCAAGGGCGGATCGCGCCCTGATCGAAGAAGACGAAGGCGGCCGGGCTTGCCGCGTCCGTCCGCGGGTCCGATCAGCGCCAGGCAGCCCGATCAGTGCGCACCGTACTCGATCGCGCCCAGGTCGATCACCCTGCGATCGTCGCCATTGCCGTCGACGCGGCGCTTGTGCCCCAGCAGGTCGGTCTCGCCGGCCGCKGCGGTCTTGGCACCGGCGTCGATGGCCGGCGAGCCGGCCGTCAGCGCAAAGGCCTTGGCGCCCTTGCCCGCGCTGTTGAACAGCGGGTCGGCGGAGATGTTGCCGCTCTGGCCTGCATCGGCGGCGCAGACGCCGCCGATGGTCGCGCCGTTGGTCGCGTAGACGTCATTGCGATGGAAGACGGGAGAAACGGGGTCAAACTCTCCCGTGCAATACAGGCCGGTCGCGCCCTTGGAGGTGACGAAGATGTTGTTCGTCAGCTGCAGCTGACTGACGAAGTTGTTGTTGGTGTAGAGCTCGCTGCCCGTGATGGCCTCGTTGTGCGCCACCGTGTTGTTGACCCACAGGCCACCTTGTGTTTCGAACGGGGGGATCAACGACAAACCGCCGCCGGCTGGCGCGCTGTTCTCATGGACCAGGTTGTCGATGAATGTCGGGTTGCAGACGTTCACGGTTGCGACGCCGCCGCCACGCTCTCCGGCTCGATTCCTGCGAATGACATTGCGTGCCAACAGGGGACGGGCGGCGCTGTTCATGCCGATGCCGCCGCCTTCGCCATCCGTCTGGTTGTCCTCGATCAGGTTGTCGGTCAGTTCGGGGTCGCCTTGACCGCTCAGATAGATCCCTCCGCCGATCGATCCGCCTCGATTGTCGAGGACGTGGTTGTTGACGATCAATGCCGACGACTCCGAAAGACCGATGCCGTTGCCACCGCTTGCCGTGTTGTGGCGAACGATGTTGTCTCGAACCGTCGGCGATGCCATGGTGATGTACACGCCACCGCCATTCCACTGGCCGCTGCCGTTTTGCAGTGTGAAGCCGCTCAGCACCGCGGCGCGCGTTTCACCGGACCACAGGCTGACCACGGGGCCCTTCCTGTCTGCATCGATGATCGTCTTCTTGGCGCCATCGCTACTGGTCACCGTGATCGCCTTGCCCTTGAAGTCGATGGCTTCATGGTAGGTACCCGGCGCGACGAGCACAGTGTCGCCGGCTACCGCGGCATCGATGGCGGCCTGGATCGTGCTGCGATCCTGCGGCACACGGATGGTGGTCGCGGCCTGTGCCGTGGCCGCCAGCATCGGCACAGCCATGGTCAGCGCGAGCATGGCGTGGGTCTTCTTCGACATCTGGTCTCCCTCCAGAAACACGTGGAACGATCGCGCCACGATCGGCGCCGCGGCAGTCTAGCGTGCCATCCGCACGGACTGTCCGTCGGGCGCTCATCAAAACCTCTATCCCCTGAAAGCACCAGGGCCTGTCATCAACCGGTCACCCGGCCTTCAACACGGCGTCACGGTCGCCGCCTAGCCTGTTGCTCCAGCTGCGCCCCCGTATCACGGGCGGCAAGCCCCATCATCATTAGGAGCGAGATACATGAAGTTGAAGACCTTGGCGCTGGCCGCCGCAATGACCCTGGTCTTGTCGGCCGCACAGGCCGCCACCGGCCCCAGCAGCAGCCAGGCGCCCTACCTGGTGCCCAGCGCCACCGGCGTGTCGGTGACCTCGATCATCTCGGTCGGCGACGCCGCCACCAACGGCTACAAGATGGTCGGCATCCCCGACGGTCTGGGCGCCTATGACAACAACGACGGCACCTTCACCGTCACGATGAACCACGAGATCGGCAACACCTTGGGCGCCGTGCGCGCTCACGGCAGCATCGGCGCCTTCGTGTCGAAGTGGGTGGTCCGCAAGAGCGACCTGAAGGTGCTGACCGGCCAGGACATGGTTCAGTCGGCCGCCGACGTGTACACCTGGGACACGGCCACCAACACCTGGGTCGCCGGCACCACCGCCTTCGGTCGCACCTGCTCGGCCGACATGGCTGAGCCGGGCGCCTACTGGAACCCGACGACCAAGAAGGGCGTGAAGACCGCGCGCATCCACCTGAACGGTGAAGAGAACGGCGTCGAAGGCCGTGCACTGGCGTGGGTGGTGGGCGAAGCCGGTGGCCCGAACACCGTGTGGGAGCTGCCCGCACTCGGCCGCTTCTCGTTCGAGAACGCTGTTGCCAACCGCGTCAAGCAAGACAAGAC
>NZ_JBFUGE010000068.1:0-18794 GCF_056403075.1 Ideonella sp. P3_A4
CACCGAAGCCGATGCCGGGGCTCACACACACCTTGGCCTTCTCAAGCAGCTGCTTGGCGAATTCGAGCGAGCCCAGTTGCGCATAGGCCGGCGGGATCTTGGCCCAGATGTACATCGAGGCCTTGGGCACCTCGACAGGCCAGCCGGCTTCGGCCAGGCCCTTGGCCAGCACGTCGCGACGCTTCTGGTAGCTGGCTGCGATGTCTTTCACACACTGCTGGTCGCCTTCGAGTGCGGCGATCGCGGCCACCTGCAGCGGCGTGAAGGTGCCGTAGTCGTGGTAGCTCTTGATGCGTGCCAGCGCCGCCACCAGGTCCGGGTTGCCGACCATGAAGCCGATGCGCCAGCCGGCCATGTTGTAGCTCTTGCTGAGCGTGAAGAACTCGACCGCGATGTCCTTTGCACCAGGCACCTGCATGATGCTGGGCGCCTTGAAGCCGTCGTAGACGATGTCGGCGTAGGCCAGGTCGTGCACGACGAAGATGTCGTGCTTCTTGGCCAGTGCGATGACCTTGTGGAAGAAGTCGAGCTCGACACACTGCGCGGTCGGGTTGCTCGGGAAACCCAACACCATCATCTTGGGCTTCGGGTAGCTGCCGCGGATGGTGCGCTCCAGCTCGGCGAAGAAATCCACGCCCGGCACGTTGGGCACCGAGCGGATGTCGGCGCCCGCGATCACCGCGCCGTAGATGTGGATCGGGTAGCTCGGGTCAGGCACCAGCACGGTGTCGCCGCGGTCCAGCGTCGCCAGCATCAGGTGCGCCAGGCCCTCCTTCGATCCGATCGTGACGATCGCCTCCCGCTCCGGGTCGATCTCGACCTGGTAACGATCGCGGTACCAGTGGCTGATCGCGCGACGCAAGCGCGGGATGCCTTTGCTCGCCGAGTAGCCGTGCGTGTCCGGCCGCTGCGCAACCTCGACCAGCTTGGCCACGATGTGCGGTGGCGTTGCCCCATCGGGGTTGCCCATGCTGAGGTCGATGATGTCTTCGCCGCGACGGCGTGCCGCGAGCTTCAGCTCGGCGGTGATGTTGAAGACGTAAGGGGGCAGACGGTCGATGCGCGCAAAGCGGCGCTGACCGGAAGAGCCGGTGGCCATGGAGTGAATACCTTTTCGCCGTAAGCGCCCGGAACCGTCCGAGCGACGAGGGCCGACGCTTTGCGCGCCGGCGAAGCCATCGTATGCGATTCGTGCCGTCGGCGACACTGGGCATATGTCGCCTGCGCCCAACGTATCCCAGTCCGGAACGATCGCGTCGCCCGGGCTTGGAATTTATTTGTCGCACCGCGAACCCACCGCCACCCTCACCGCCTCTTGTTCATCAGGCACGCCATCGGGGCGGGCCACCCAAGCGATGAAGAAAGGTGGATCGACCATGTGGTACGTCAAGAATGTTCCAAACGGCGAGCGGGTGTTGCGGGTGTTGGCCGGACTGATAGGGGCCGGCGCGGCGATGGCGCTATTGCCCGGGCCGTGGTCGTGGCTGGGAGCAGCGTCGGCGGCCGGCCTGACGCTGTCGGGCCTGCTGGGCTTTTGCCCGGCCTGCGCGATGGTCGGCCGCAAGCTGCCCGGCAGCGGGCACTGAGCCGCGATGGGCTTCGCTGCTGAACAGCATGCACCCTTGCTCGCCGCCGCCCACGCCGGAGACGGCCAGGCGATGGAAGCGCTGCTGCGCCTGGCCCGGCCCGACGTGCGGCGTTATGCGCAGCGCCACTGCCTGATCAGCGACGTCGACGACGCGGTGCAGGAAGCCCTGTGGGTGCTGGCGCGCAAGCTGCACCAGCTGCGTGCACTGGCGGCGTTCTCGGGCTGGCTGCTGCGCACGGTGCAGCGCGAGTGCCGGCGCCTGGGCCGCATCGCGCTGCGTTACGACCCATACGACGAGGCGGCCGTCGACGCCTGGCTGGCCCGGCACAACGACGACGCGTTGCGCCACGAGCTGGCCTCGGCGATCGAATCGCTGCCGCCGCACTACCGCGAGGTGCTGCTGCTGCGCGATTTCGAAGAGCTGACGATCGCCGAGATCGCCGCGCGCGTCGGCGACAGCACGGCCGCGGTCAAGAGCCGGCTGCACCGGGCGCGATCCTTGGCGCGCGAGTACCTGCTGGCCTGACGCCACAATCCGGCCATGACCCGTACAGCCCTGATCGCCGCGATGCACGAGGAGCTGGCCGCGTTGTTGCCGGCCATAGAAGACGCCCACATCGAGCGCCGCGGCGGGCGCGAGTTCTGGCTTGGGCGTCTCGGCGGGCACGAGGTGGTCGCGGTGCGCTCGGGCATCGGCAAGGTCGCCGCGGCCGTCACCGCCACCTTGTTGTTAGACCACTACCAAGCCGCGCGGGTGCTGTTTCTCGGCGTGGCCGGTGGCATAGGTGCCGGCGTGCAGGTCGGTGACGTGGTGGTGGCCGACGCGCTGCTGCAGCACGACATGGATGCGTCGCCGCTGTTCCCGCGCCACGAGGTGCCGCTGACCGGGCTGGCGCGCTTTCCGGTCGACACCGACTTCAGCGCCGCGGTGGTTCGAGGCGCCGAGACGGCCTTGCGTGAGCATGCCGACACCGCTGCGCTGCTCGGCCATGGATCGCGGGTGCACCGTGGCCTGATCGTCAGCGGCGATCGGTTTGTCGCCACGGCCGCCGAAAGCGAAGCGCTGCGCCTGGCCCTGCCGGACGCCTTGGCCGTGGAGATGGAAGGCGCCGCGGTGGCCCAGGTCTGCCACACCTTCGGTGCGCCGCTGGCGGTGGTGCGCAGCATTTCCGACCGGGCCGACGACGCGGCCCATGTCGACTTCGGCGTCTTCCTGAACAAGGTCGCCGGCCCGCTGGGGCTGGCGATCGTGCAACAAGCGCTGGGCTGAAAGCCGGCGGCCGCGCGAGCCGCCACTGCGTTCAGTCCGCGCCGATGCGGAAGAAACGCGCGTGGTCGTGCTCGAAAGCGCTGAAGCCAGCGTTCAGCGCGCGCACCGCCGCGGCCGTGTCACCGCCAACCAAAAACCGCAGCGCGCTGTGCGTGCCTTCGAGCGCATAGTCGAAGTGGTCGGCCTCGACACCACCGCCATGCCCACTGTGCACCCCCACCCAGGCGTAGCAGCGGTGGGTCCCGCCGGCCAGATGCACGGTGCTGCGCATCAGGTGCTGCACCAGGTCGTTCTGGTGCTTGCGCAAGTGTTCGTCGATCAGCGAGAACTCCTGGTCGGCCAGCAGCTCCGAGCCCAGGTGGAAGCCGATGGCCCAGAAGACCTGGGCGATGCGCCCTTCGGCCACTGCCGGCTGGCCGGTGTAGCCGGCCAGCACGCCGTCGTTGACGGCCACCAGCTCGGTCGGCTCGTCTTCATCGAGCGCGGCGTCGGGCAGGCCGAAGTAGTTCTTCATGCTGATCAACGCCGCCTGCGCCATGCAGCGGTGGCTGTCGCGCGCCGGGTTGATGTGGTCGTCGTACTCATCGCGCGCGGCGTCGAAGAAGTAGCTCGCGATGTAGTTGCTGCGGTCAGCCACCGCGCGCGGGAAACCCTCTTCGTGGAACAGGCTGCGGCCGTTGCCGATCAGGCTGGACAGGGCTGAGACACCGTTGGCGAAATGGCCGTTCCACGACGCGTAGTGGACGAAGAAACGCAGCAGCTTTGGGCCATCGGTCAGCTGGGCAAGCCGGTCACTCACACGCCGGCGCGCGGCATCGAAATCGACCAGCGCACGCAGCGACGCTTCGCTGACCAGCGCGGCCGTGGGATCAGTTGATTCAGGCATGACTGCTCCTGCGTTTCCTGACGCCGTCAAAGTGTCTTCGACAGCGCCGCCACCGACTCGGCGTCGGGCAAGTGGGCCAGCGATCCGATCAAGGAGTCCTTGACCTGCTGCAGCAGCTCATCGGCGCGCGCTTCGGCGACGCCGGCCTGCTTGGCCAGGTCGAGCACCAGCGCGCGTTCGCCGTCGCTCATGTGGCCGTCGGCATAGGCGGTCATGAAGCACATCAGCACCAGCTGCTCGGTGAAGTCTGCGCCGCCACCGGCGGCCGCCAGCAACTGGTTGACCTGGGCGTGGGTGTGGCCGACCTGGTCGAACTTGGGCATGCCTGGCGCGGCCGACTGTTCGTAGAAGGTGCGGATCAGTTGCTCTTCAGCGGGCTGGACGCCGTCGACATGGGCCACGGCCAGCATGCCGGCGACCAGGGCCGTGACTTGGGCGGGCGTCATCGTGTCATTGGATGGGGTGCTCATTGGCAGCTCCTTGGAAATCCGGGTGAACGGGGTAAGCGGGATCAGCGACCGAGCGCACGCTGGCGCGCGCTGCGCAGTCGGGTCTGGATGTCCTCGATGGACAAGCTCTGGAAGCGGGCTGGCAGCAGCGAACGGCGCGAGGTCTCGGACACCGCCAGCAGCTCCATGAAGTCGATCATGTCGCGCTCTTGCGGCGGCATGAAGTCGTCCTTGGCGCGCTGCAGCGCGTCGAGCAGGCTCAAGGCCGGCTCGCGCTCGCGGAATTCCAGCCCCAGCAGCGTCAGCGCCTCGAGGTCGGCATTCGAGTAGCCACCGAGCGACTCGCACAGCGCCGCGGTGCCGGCCGTGTCGCAGGCCAGCGCCGCGTCGTAGCGCCGCACCACGGCCTGCACCACCGCCGCGCGATCGGCCGCGGTCTCGGCGTAGAAGAACGGGATCTTGCGGTCCATCCGGCCGGGGCGTTTGATGTCGGTGTCGAGCTTGTCGGGCCGGTTGGTCAGCATCACGAACAACACCTGGCCGCGGTTGTCGGTGTCGGACATGAACTCCTTCAGCCGCGCGATCACGCGCGAGCTGGTGCCCTCGTCACCGCCCTCGCCGCCCGAGTTGCCGAAGCTGCGGTCGCCCTCGTCGATCAGCACCGCGATCGGGCCCATCGCCTTGACTGTCGCCAGCACCCGCTCGAGGTTCTTCTCGGTCGAGCCGACCCACTTGGAGCGGAAGTTCTTCAGCGCCACCGCCGACAACCCGGCCTCTTTCAGGAAGGCCTTGATGACGAAGGTCTTGCCGGCGCCCATCGGGCCTACGGCCAGCAGGCCCATCGGCGTCAGCTTGCTGTCGCCTTCGCGCAGCGAGCGCGCGATCTCGAGCAACTCGCCGGTGATGTGCTGGCAGCCGCCGACCGCCGACAAGCCGTGCTTGGGCTCGACGAACTCGATCAGCCCGGCGCACTCCTTCTCGATCAGCTCACGCTTGCGCGCGTGGATCAGCTGCAGCACGTCTTCGTCGAGATCGTCCGACGGCACGCTGCGGGTGGGCTCGACCAACTTGACGATCTCGTCTTCGGTCATGCCGGCGGTGATGCCGGCAAAGCGCTTGGCGCGCTCGGCGGCGTCAGGCGAGCCGGCCAGCAGCTGCAGGATCAGCGCCTCGCGCTCGGCCTCGCTCATCGCGCTGTTGCCGCTGGCGCGCATCAGGCTTTCGATCTGCACCGCGCGCAGCCCGGCCAGGCGTTCGGCATAACGCGCCACCTGAGCGGTGGACAGCTTCGCACCGAGGTGGCGCACGATCTGCGCACGCGCCACGTCGTCGGGCATCGGCACCTCGATCGCCGCCACCTTCGGGTTGTTCAGCAGGCTCTGGTTCAGCGCACCCAGCGTCTCGACGACGATGAAGGTGATGTTGTCGGACGAGTTCAGCTGCCGGTCCAACGACCAGCGGTGGAACAGGTTGCCGACCTTGCGGTCTTCGGACGAGACGAAACCGGCGTCCTCGCCCGGCATCAGCGCATCGGCATAGGGCACGTAGATCGCCGTGCCGTGGCTCTGGCGCAGGTGGCGCTCGAGGCTGTGCAGCTGGGCCATCAGGTCGCCGGCCTGGTCCAGCTCGACGATGCCCTTCAGGCACTGCACGCCGAACTCGGCCGAGACCTCGACCACCGTCGGCTTGGTCTCCTGCACGAAGGGCCCCGTCAGGAAGGCCTTCAGGTCGACGAACTGGCCGCCGATCAGGAAGCTGTCGAAGACGTTGCGGTACAGCACGAAGGTGGACGCTTCGCCGGCGAGGTATTTCTCGCGCAGCTCACGCGCCCAGGCCGGCAGCTCGGGCTTTGCGGCGCTGGAAATGGGGGATGCAGTCATCTCAAGAGTTCCACGGGCGTATCGCTTCGCAAGATGCCGACCGAACCAAGGGGTTTGCGCGGATCCGGCTTAGCCGGTCCGCTGCAAAAGCCCCCTCGGGGGGCAGCGACCGGAAGGGAGCGTGGGGGCTCACAGGCTCTTACCGCCACCGGCCGCGTTGTTGGCTTCCATCGCCTTCTTCATCTGCTCCAGCTGCGCGCGGGCAGTGACGGCGCCGGCGCTGCGGTTGAGCGACTTCAGGCGCTGGTCGAGGTCGGACTCGCGCAGCTCGCTGCCCAGCTTGGCCTCGGCGACACGGCCCTTGATGTGCTCGCGCACACCGGCCAGTGCCTGGACCTCGGCATCGATCGACAGGCCGTCGAGCGATTCCTGGATGTGCAGCCGCGCCTGGGCGCTCTGGAACTTGGCGATCATCCGGTCCTTCTCGGCCTTCAGGCGATCGATCTCGCTCTTCATGTCGAGCAGCGAGGCCTTGGCTTCTTCGGCGTCCTTGTCGGCTTCGACGAAGTCGGCGTCCAGGCCCTGGATGCCTTCGTCCAGCGCGTTCTTCTTCTGGATCAGCACCAGCGCCAGGTCGTCCTGGCTGGTGGCCAGCGCGGCGTTCAGCTGCGCCGTCACCTTGGCCAGCTCGGTCTTGGCGGTCTGCAGCTGGTTTTCCAGGTCGAGCCGGCGCGCGATGATGCGGCCCGAGGCCTGCTTGAGCTTGCTGTACTTCTCGGTCATCGAGGCGATCGAGTTCTGGTACGCGATTTCCGGGTGCTCTTTCTCGATGTCGGTCACCCACAGCGCCACGAAACCTGTCCACAGGTTCCACAGGCGGCTGACGATTGCGTTGTTGGCCATGGTGTCTTACTCGCTTCCTCTGCTGTCTGCACATCGCCACCCGGACGGGCGGCACCTTGTCGTCGAAACTCTCATTGCCCTCAGGGCCGTTGCCCCACCGCACGGCGCGCAGCCGCCGCCTGCGCAGCCTCGCGGTCGGCCGCCACGCTGCCGATACCGGCCAATTCGTAGGGACGCTCCAGATCCAGCGCGACCTGCTCGGCCAGCTTGAGCTTGGACATCGACTCTTCCAGCATCTGGCTCAGGTTGCCGTCGCGCGGCGCACTCATCACCATCTGGTAGACCTCTTCGAGCCGGATCGGCATCGCCACCAGCGTCGCTTCGAGCGCGCTGCGACGCGACGCGATCCGCCCTTGGCGCGACAGCGCCTCTTCGTACTCGGCCTTGGCGCGCCGCAGCTGGGTCTGCTCTTCCTGGTCGAGGTTGCCACCGGCCAGGCGCTCGTCGACCGCGCGCAGCTTGCGGTGCACGCTGGAAATCAAATCATTGGCCTGCGGGTTGCGCAGCACCGCGTCGCTGACGCACATGCGCAGATAGTCCAGCGTCAGGTCGTCGAGCTGCTCGACTTCGCGTGTGGTCAGGCTGGTGCTGCGGTCGCTCGCCGTGCGGTACAGCGAGGCCACGCGGTTGCACATCTGCTCGAAGCTGCGCAGGTGGTTGGAGCCGCCGTGCGAATGCACCTCGCGCAGCAGCGTCTCACGGCGGGCATCGCGCTGCTCGCGCCGCACCCGCTCGTTGACTGCGAGCTGGAAGTTCGGCAGCCCGGGCACGATCGCCAGGCCGATCATCTCGAGCGCGGACAGGCCCAGCAGGCCGAGTACCAGCGCATCGGCACCGAACGGGAACGACGCCAGCACCGACGCCGCGGTGACACCCATCACCATCAGCTGGTTCTTGCGGTGCCAGAGAAAGGCCTGCCAGTACGAGGGCTTGTCGTCGTTGTCGCTCATCCCAGCCTCACACGCTGACCCTCAGGTTGCCGTTGGCGCCCGAGGTCCGCAGGTGGCCGACGACTTGCTCGTGCAGCCGGCGCGCTTCGGCACTCATCAACCAGTCGGCGCTGCGCGGCTGCCGCAGCGGGATGTGGAAGTCCTCGATCACCTGAGCTGGCTGGCCCGACAGCACGATGACCCGGTCGCCGACCAGCAGCGCCTCGGTCACGTCGTGGGTCACGAAAACCACCACGCAGGGGTGCGCTACGTGCAGCTTGCACAGCAGCGTCTGCATGTTGGTGCGGGTCTGCGCGTCGAGCGCACCGAAGGGCTCGTCCATCAACAGCACCTTGGGCCGCAGCACCAGCGCCCGCGCCAGCGCGACGCGTTGGTTCTGCCCGCCCGACAACTGCGACGGGTACTGGTCGCGCTTGTCGGCCAGGCCCACCTCCTGCAGCATCTGGTCGACGCGTTCCTTCGCGTCCTTCTCGGTCACGCGGCGCTTCCACTCGCTGAAGGTGAACGGGTACATCACGTTCTGCCACACCGTCAGGTCGGGCCGGTTGGCGTAGTGCTGGAACACCATCACCGCGTCCGGGTGCGGGCCGATGCAAGGCTCGCCGCCGATCTCGATCCGGCCTGAGGTCGGCGTCTTGACATTCCACGGCCGCACGCCGCCGAGCATGCGCAACAGCGTCGACTTGCCGCAGCCCGAGGCACCGAGCAGCATGTTGATCGACGGCGCTTCAAAGCTCAGCGAGACGCGGTCGAGCACGCGCAGCGTGCCGCCATCGGCGCGGGCGTACTCCTGCACGATGTCGGTCGCGGCCAGCAGCGGCTTTACCTTCGCCGGTGCGGCCGGAGGGGCGACAGGCGGCACTGCACTCATTCCTTCGTTTCCCATTTGTACAGCGCCCGCTTGAGCGCCATCAGCCCCTGGTAGGTCAGCAGCGCCACCGCCATGATGACGATGATGCCGGCAAAGACCTGGTCGGTCGCGCTCAGGCGCCGAGCGTTGGCGATCAGCTGGCCGAGGCCCTCTTGCGCGTTGACGTATTCGGCCACCGTGATGTACGTCCAGCTGACCGACACGCCGACGATGATCGCGTCCATGATGCGCGGCATCGCCAGCGGCACCAGCACCTTGCGGATGCATTCCCACGACGTCGCGCCGATGTCCTGCGCGCTGACCAGATACCCTTCAGGCACCGCGCGGATCGCGTCGCGCACCAGCGGCGTCAGGTAGACGATCGAGCCGACGAACAGGAAGGCGATCTTCATGAATTCGCCGATGCCGAACCACATCACCATGATCGGCAGCAGCGCCGCGACAGGCGCCGAGCGGAACGGGTCGATCAGCGGCGAGAAGACCGCGTTGATGCGTGGCGACGCGCCCATCAGCACCCCGAGCGGGATGCCGATCACGATCACCAGCGCCGACGCGGTGGCCACGCGGCCGACCGACCACAAGGTGGCCGACGCGAGCTGGCTGTGCCCTTCGTACCAGCCGAGGTAGGCCAGCGCCTGCGCCACGGCCCACGGCGACGGCAGCTGGTTCTTGCTCAGCCAGCCCGAAGCCGACAGCGCCGTCCAGGCCAGCAGCACGACCAGCACGCTGCCCAGGCCGAGCAGCCGCTGCTGCGCCGGCTCCAGCGTGCGGTAGGGGTTCCAGAAATCGGTCATTGGAGCCCCTCGCCCGACGAGTACATCGGTCGATCCCCCGAGGGGATGCGGGCCGGCTTGGGAGCGGCCCTGCGCTCGGCCCGCGAGGTCAACCTCGGATGTCTCATGCTATTTGCTGAACACCGCCAGCCGGGTCGACCGGTTCAGCGCTCGGCAGTTGTCCAGCGTCATGTCAGCGGCCTCCGGGCTGGCCTCGTCACACAGCGGGTGCGACGAGCCGTGGCCAGTGACGCGCAAACGGGCACGCGGCACTTCCCACTGCTTTTCCAGGTAGTCGGCGACCGACTTGGCGCGCGCCAGCGACAGCGACTGGTTGGCCGCGGCCGAGCCGACCGAGTCGGTGTTGCCGCTGAGCTCGAAGTAGGCGCTGCCGTTGTTCTCGATGAACGGCACCATCTCCTTGTCGATCAACAGCTGGGCCTTCTTCGACAGCTCGAACGAGCCCGACGCAAAAGTCACCGACACCGGCTTGGTCACGACAGCCGGCGTGGCCATCGCAGCCGCTCGGCCTTGCTCGGAATAGGTTTCGGTCGGCTTGGCGGCCTGGGCCTGCGCCTGGGTGTTGCGCTGCAGCGCTTTCTTGACGAAGCGCAGGTCGAAGCTGTCTTGCGGCGGGATCACCGGCGACTTCGGGTTCGCAAGCGATCCTTCGGCGCGGTAGATCTGGTCGAAGCGGCCGTAGACCCGCTCGTAGTGGTTCACGCCACCAGCCAGCCCCAGGATGCGGGCGTTGTCGGCCAGATCGGTCCACAGCAGGTTGGCGAACAGCGACTTGATGAACGGCGCGCCTTCCTTGGCGGCGAGCAGCTTGAAGAACTCTTCAGTCTCGACCAGGGCCTGCACCGCGTTGTCGGGGTTGGCGCGGGCGGCCGTGACGCCGTCCATCCAGCCGTCGACAAAGGCCTGGAACACGGCCTCGTTGTCGGGCTTGGCCAGCTCGCGCTGGTCACAGACCATCATGTCGTAGATCAGGTTGTTGGCGGTCTTGGTCGAGTAGACGACATGCGCACCCTTGACCTCGCGTAGCGCCAGCGACAGGTCCGGATCCCACAGCACCGCCGCGTCGACGTTGYCGGCGGTGAAGGCTGCGCGCACCCCCGCAGTGCCCTCTTCGGGCTTGATGAACACCGGCTTGATCTGCTTCTTCTGGCGCGCGGTCAGCGAGGCACTGTCGATCGCGTCGATCAGCATGCCGTGCGACGGCGTGTACTGCAGCAGCGCCACGCTCTTGCCGGCCAGGTCTTCGATCTTCTGGACGCTGGCGTCCTTGGCGATCACCGCATCACCGCCCTGGGTGTTGTCGACCAGCATCACGCCCTTGCCGTCGTGGCCGGAGTTGCGCAGGTTCGGGTGCTCCTGGGCCCAGAAGTCGGACGTGCGCCAGGCGCACTGCGCGGTCTTGGCTTCGAACAGCGTGGTCAGCGTCGGGATGTCGTCGTTGATGACGAATTCGACGTTCAGGCCCAGCTTGGCGTAGATCGAGCCCGGCTTGGTCTTCAGGCTGTTGCCGTTGGCCACCAGCGCCGGCGCGTAGCCGTGGAAGCTGACCAGGCTGACGCGCAGCGGGTTGCCCGCGCTGCCCAGCTTGCCGCTGACCGGCCCGGCCGGCTTGGCTGGAGCCGCTGCGCCGCCGCCTGCCGGGGCGGTGCTGCTGTTGTCGGCCGCCTGACCGCTGCCGCCGATGGTGTGGCCGGCGACCGTGATGCCGCCATCCTTCAGCTTGTCCTTCAGGACGAAGTTCCAGCCGATCGAGCCTACGAGGCCCAGGCCGATGATCAGAAGAAGCCCTTTGGTGAGGCCCGTCATCTGGTATGCCATGCCCGCCGATTCCTTATGGGGTGAGGTTGGTCTTGAACTGCGCAATCAAACCGCGAAAGTCAGCGGCCGCGCGCGACAGCGTCGCCAGTTCCTGGCTGACCGCTTCTTTCTTCGATTGCAGCGCCGATTCGATCGCGGCACTTTCCTGCGCACCGCGCGTGACCTCGCGGGTCAGCAGCCCTTCGAGGTCGGCGATCTGGCGCTTGACTTCGGCAACCGCCGCTTCCTGCTTGCGGCGCAACTCGGCCAGCTCCGCCTGCGCCTGCGTTTCGGCCTGGCCCAGGCCGGCGCGCAGGCCGGAAGCGTGTTGTTCGATCGCGGCGACCTTGGCCGCGGCGTCGCCCAGTGGGTCTTCGATGGTCCAGGATTCGTCGGCGGCGTCGATCGCGTGGATGGTCTGCCGGCGCATCGCCTCGTCCATCGCGTTCAGCCCGGCCACCAGGCGCAGCAGGCGTTMGGCTGGGTAGTTGCAGGCCGGTACCTGGCCGGCGGTGTAGACCTGCTCCAGCGTCTGGCCGTCAGGCACCGGGACTGCCGGGGCGGAGTGCGTATCGGCAATCTGGCTGCCCGCCGGTGCGGCCGGTTCGGGCGCCGCGCCGCTGTCTGCGGCCGCGTCCGGGCTGGGCGGAACGTAGTCGTCGCCCGCACCTTCCTGGCGGACCAGACCGGCCCTCTCCAAGAGGCTCATCATTCCCTTCATCGGCCCTCCTGCTCGCTTGATGCTGTTGGCAGCGCGAATCCTCTCACATCCGCTCACCCCGGCGCGCAGATGCATCGAAGGCGGATAGCGGCGTCAGATCAGGGCGGCATCCAGGATTTCAACCCAGTGTTTGACCGGTCTTGCGCTGGCCGACTGCAGGTGCTGGATGCAGCCGATGTTGGCCGAGACGATGGTGTCGGCCGCGATCGGCGCCAGCGCCTTCAGCTTTCGGTCGCGCAGCTGGACCGACAACTCAGGCTGCAGCACCGAATAGGTGCCGGCCGAGCCGCAGCACAAATGGCTATCGACCGGGGCCGTCTGGACGTCGAACCCGAGTGCGGCCAGGTGGGTTTCGACGCCGCCGCGCAGCTGCTGGCCGTGCTGCAAGGTACACGGCGGGTGATAGGCCAGCGTCACCGGCTCGCTGCGGCGCGCGGCCAGCTTGGGCAGCAGCGCCGGCACCAGGTCCGGCAGCAGCTCACTCAAATCCCTGGTCGCTTCGCTGATGCGCCGAGCCTTGTCGGCGTAGTCCGGGTCATGGGCCAGCGCGTGGCCGTACTCCTTCACCGTCACGCCGCAGCCCGACGCGTTCATCACAATCGCCTCGACCCGGCCCGCTTCGGTCAGCCCCTCGACCAGCGGCCACCATGCGTCGATGTTGCGGCGCATGTCGGCCAGGCCGCCCTCGTGGTCGTTCAAATGCGTACGGATCGCGCCGCAGCAGCCGGCGTCGTCGGCGACCAGCGTCTGGATGCCGGCGGCGTCGAGCACGCGAGCGGTGGCCGAGTTGATGTTGGGCATCATCGTCGGCTGCACACAGCCGAGCAGCAGCAGCACCTTGCGCGGGTGCGTGCGGGTCGGCCAGCGGTGCGCATCGGCGCCGGCTCGCTCCGGCACCTTGGCCTTCAGCGCGGCCGGCAACAGAGGCCGGACCAGCTGGCCCAACTTCATCGCCGGGCCGAACAGCGGCGAGGTCAGGCCTTCTTTCAACAACCAGCGCGTCGCGCGCTCACCGGCCGGCCGCTCGACCTTGGCCTCGACGACGCGGCGGCCGATGTMGACCAGCTCGCCGTAGCGCACACCACTCGGGCAGGTCGATTCGCAGTTGCGGCAGGTCAGGCAGCGGTCCAGGTGCAGTTGCGTCGCACGCGTCGGCTCCGCGCCTTCGAGCACCTGCTTCATCAGGTAGATGCGGCCTCGCGGCCCGTCCAGCTCGTCGCCGAGCAGCTGGTAGGTCGGGCAGGTCGCGGTGCAGAAGCCGCAGTGCACGCACGAGCGCAGGATGGCCTCGGCCGCCTCACCGTCGGGCGTGCCTTTGAACTCGGGGGAGAGGTTGGTCTGCATCTCAGCCGGCGCCGGGCCGCCCCAAGGCGGCTGAACGTCCCCTCGGGGGACAGGAGCGAAGCGACGTTGGGGTCGACATGTCAGGCAAGCGTGTAGTCGAGCAGCCAGTAGTAGGTGAACTCGGTCCAGCGCGAATTTCGAGCCCGCGCGCCCAACGCGGCGAACGCCTCGTCGCGGGTCGGGAAGTTCTTCAGCACCTCGTGCGTCGAGCCATCGGCGAGGGTGCGCTGCTGGTAGGTGTTGCCCTCGGCATCACGGCGCGACAGCGGGATGTTGCTGCCCTCGACGAAACGGTTGTCGCAGACCAGCACCCGCGCGCCGAGTTCGAGTCGGTCGTGCAAGGTCGCCAGCCAGCCGGCCAACCGAGCCAGCGGCACATGTGACCACCAGAAGCCGGCGAAAGCCGCGTCGAAACGCTCGTCGGGCCGCAGGCCTTCGAGGGTGTAGGCGTCGGCACGGCGGAACTCGACGGTCGCCGGCATCCGCTTGGCCTGCGCCACCGCCATCGTCTCGGGGTTCACGTCGGTGGCCAGCCAGTGCGCGGCGCGGGCGGCGCCGTGCGGCGTCCACCAGCCGGTGCCGCAGGCGACTTCGAGCACGCGACGGTCGGCGAAGGGCTCGGCCAGCGCGGCTTCCAGCGCACGGATGTCGGCTTGACGTTCAGGCTTGAAGTAGACCTGCTCGTACTCGCTCGCGCGGCGGGCGTAGTAGTCGGCCATGCTGGCTTCGGTGGCGTGGCTCATTCGCTCATTCGTTTTGCGTGCCGAGACGGCCGGGGTTGAACAGGCCGTGCGGGTCAAACGCTGCCTTCAGCGCACGCTGAAGCTTCGCCTGCGCCGGCGGCAACGGATGGAAGGCGCCGCCGGTCTTGTCGCCGCGCCAGATCGTTGCGTGGCCCAGCGCGTCGGTGGCGGCTTCGCGCACGCGCGCTGGAGGCTCGTCGCTGACCAGCCAGCGCTGCGCACCACCCCATTCGATCAATTGCTCGCCGTGCAGTTCGACGCGCGGCGCGGTGGCGGCCACCGACAGGCGCCATAGCCGCGAACCGGCTGCCACCGCCTCCGCGACTTGGTCGAAATACTCGTCGTGCTGGTCGCGCAGGCCGGTCCAGAAACCATTGGCCAGATCGTCCGGAATGCGCTCACCGCCCAGCCGTTGTGCGGCCGAAGCGACCGCTGCCTGCGCCCCTTGCAGACGCAGGATCAGCGCCCCGTCCCACCAGGCACTGGCCGACAGCGGCAAGGCCTGGCCGGCCCATTCGTTGACGTGGCGCAGCGCATTGGCCTGGTCCATGTCGAAACGCAGCGTGGTGCAGCCAGGGGCGGCGGGCAAGACCTTCAGCGACACCTCGCAGATGATGCCCAGCTGCCCCATCGAGCCGGCCAGCGCCCGCGACACGTCGTAGCCGGCGACGTTCTTCATCACCTGGCCGCCGAAGCTCAGCACCTCGCCACAGCCGTTGACGATCGTCGCGCCGAGCAGGTAGTCGCGCACGCCACCGACCGCGGCGCGCGCTGGCCCGGCCAGACCAGCGGCGACCATGCCGCCGACTGTCGAGCCTTCGGCATAGTGCGGCGGCTCGAACGGCAGGCACTGGCCCTTCTCCGCCAACGCCGCCTCCAACTCGGCCAGCGGCGTGCCGGCCCGCACCGTCACCACCAGCTCAGTCGGCTCGTAGGCGCTGATGCCGGCCAACGGCTTGATGTCGAGCGACTCGCCGCGCAACTCGCCACCGTAGAAATCTTTCGTGCCACCGCCGACGATGCGCAGCGGCCGGCGCCTGTCGGCCGCGTCGCGCACCGCGTCGACCAGCCGCTGCAAGGGCGCGTCCAGCACGGCGCTCAAAACCGCTCCAGGTCCGCAAAGGGCAGCAGGCCCTTCTTGACGTGCATCTTCCCGTACTCGGCGCAGCGCTGCAGCGTCGGCAGCAGCTTGCCGGGGTTCAGCAGCTCGTGCGGATCGAAGGCGTTCTTCAGCGCCCGCATCTGCGCGATCTCTTCGGGGCTGAACTGCACGCACATCGAGTTCAGCTTCTCGACACCGACGCCGTGCTCGCCGGTCACCGTGCCGCCCATCGCGACGCTGGTCTCCAGGATGTCGGCGCCGAACAGCTCGGCCCGGTGCAACTGGTCCGGGTCGTTGGCGTCGAACAGGATCAGCGGGTGCAGGTTGCCGTCGCCGGCATGGAAGACGTTGCAGCAGCGCAGGCCGTATTTCGTTTCCATCTGCGCGATCGCGATCAGGATGTCGGCCAGGCGCTTGCGCGGGATGGTCGAGTCCATGCACATGTAGTCAGGGCTGATGCGGCCCGAGGCCGGGAACGCATTCTTGCGCCCACTCCAGAACTTCAGCCGCTGCGCCTCGTTGGCCGAGACCTCCATCCGCGCCGCGCCGCTGCCGGCCAGCACGTCCATCATGCGGCCGATCTCTTCTTCGACCTCTTCAGGCGTACCGTCGCTCTCGCACAGCAGAATCGCTTCGGCGTTGAGGTCGTAACCGGCGTGGACGAAGTCTTCGACCGCGGCCGTCATCGGCTTGTCCATCATCTCCAGCCCCGCCGGGATGATGCCGGCGCCGATGATCGCGGCCACCGCGTCGCCGGCTTTGCGGATGTCGTCGAAGCTGGCCATGATGCAGCGCGCCAGCAGCGGCTTGGGCGTCAGCTTGACAGTCACCTCGGTGACCACTGCCAGCATGCCTTCGCTGCCGACGACCAGCGGCAGCAGGTCCAGCCCCGGCGCGTCGAGCGCGTCACCACCGAACTCGACCAACTCGCCGTCGACGGTGAAGCCCTTGACCTTCATCACGTTGTGCAGCGTCAGCCCGTACTTCAGGCAGTGCACACCGCCCGAGTTCTCGGCCACGTTGCCGCCGATCGTGCAGGCGATCTGGCTCGACGGGTCCGGCGCGTAGTACAGGCCCAGCGGCGCCGCGGCCTCGCTGATGGCCAGGTTGCGCACACCGCATTGCACGACCGCCGTGCGGCTGAGCTTGTCGAGCTTCAGGATGCGGTTGAACTTGGCCAGGCTCAGCGTCACGCCCAGCTCGTGCGGCATCGCACCACCGGACAGGCCGGTGCCGGCGCCGCGGGCCACCACCGGCACCTTCAGTGCAACGCAGGCTTTCAAGACGGCGCCGACCTGGGCCTCAGTCTCGGGCAGCGCGACCACCAGCGGGCGCTGGCGGTAGGCGGTCAGGCCGTCGCATTCGTACGGCGTGGTGTCTTCGCTGCTCCACAGCAGCGCATGCGGTGGCAGCACGGCCTGCAAAGCGGCTACCACCTCGCGCTGGCGGGCGGCGCGCGAAGGCGCCTCGGAGGGAGACGAAGAAACGGTCACCGCAGACATCAGCGGCGACTGTAGCAACGCGAGTTGAATCGCGGCTGAAGAATTCGCCGGTGTGCCGATCGAAAAGTCCGGTCTGTTGCGGGTCGACCGGACCTTCGTCAGCTGCGCTTCTTCGCCGGCGCCTTCTTGGCCGTCGCGGCGCGGGCCGCCTTCACGCCGCCCCCCACCGCCTGGGCCGCGACCTTGGTCGCCTTCACCGGCACCTGCGCACCCAACTCGACTGCGCGCTTGATGGTCTCGCCGGCCGCGTCGAAGCTTTGCTTGACCATCGCGCCGGCCAGATTCTTGGCCGCGTCGGTGGCGGTGTCCTTCATCGCACCGGCGGCCAGGGTGGTGAACTGCTTGGTCAGCGCACCCCACCACTGCATCGGGTCGACCGTGCCCATCGGCGTCTCGACCTGGGTCTTGCCTGCGCTTGCGCGAGCTTTCTTCGCGGCGGGCCGGGGCGCCGGAGCTTCTTCCGGCTCGTCCGCCTCGGGTGCCTCTGGCTCCGGTACCTTCAGCTTGATCGAGTCGCGCAGCTCGCCCATCTGCACGTTCATCGTCTTCAGCGTCGACAGCGTCATGCGCTGCACTTCGAGCGCCTGGATCGTCGCGCCCAGCATGCGCGCGTTCTGTTCGAGCCAGAACTGCACCGTGCGCAGCTCTTCGATGCGCTTTTCCAGTTCCTCGGGGTTCAGCGTCGGCGCGATCCACTGGCCCATGTTGGGCAGCGCGGCGCCGGCGTTCTTGACCAGCCCCTGCAGGAAATCGAAGCCCGGAACCATCTTGGTGAAACTGGCTGCATCGGCCATCGCACGCCCCTTCTTGCTTGCTGGGATGGCGGCGATGGTACGCCCGGCCGACGGCGCAGTCGCTTCAGCGAGACCCGGGCGCGGCCGTGTGTTTCGTCAGCGCGACGCTGCCGCGGCCGGCGGCGCCACGGCCTCGATGCGCTGGACCTCGAATCCGCGCGCCTTCAGCAAGGTCGGCAAGCCCACGTCGCCGATCATGTGCAAGGCGCCAACCGCCATGAAGATCTGCTCGCCCGCGTCGTGCCGGGCCTGCAGCTGGGCCGCCATCGCCACGTTACGCTCGTCGAGCAAGCGGTGCATCAGGCGCTTGTCCTCGTCGCTGTCGACGCAGTGGCACCAGTCGGCGTAGCTGCTCAACTCGGCCCAGTCCGAACGGGCCCAGGCTTCGGCCAGCCGCTGCAGCGTCGGCAAGGCATGGCCGCTCTCCAGCTCGTCCAGCGCATGGCCGACGAAGGTTTCGGTCTCGCCAGACGTGGGCTGCAGCAGCAGGCCGATCTGGCTCTCGGGCGTTTCGAGCGACAGCACCGGCTTGCGGATGCCGCGCGCATAACCGGCCAGGAAGCCGTCAATGCCGTAAGCCGGCTCCAGTCCGGCCCGCCGGCCGATCATCACGGTCAGCGTCACTGCCTGCATCTCGGGCTTCAGCGCCGCCAGCTCCTTGCCGGCGCAGGCCCTGTCCATCTGCACGCGCAGGCGGCGCTGCACCGGGCCGGTCAACGCCGGCTGCCCGGGCGGGGCCGCCAGCACCGTCATCAGGCGGCGCTGGACGTCCGGGTCCAGCATGTCCAGCTCCAGCGCCACCTGGTCGACAGCCTGCAGCGCGTTGCGCACCTGCGGCCCGGGGAACATCCACGGCTTGCGAGCGACATGCAGCGTGCCGTAGAGCCACGAAGTCTTGCCACCCTTGCTGACACGCCAGAGGAAGCCGCGGTCGATGGCCTCTTGCATGCCGCGCTGCACGTCGTCGGCGGTCAGCGGTGTCGGTTGTGGCGGACAGGCTTCTGCCGCCTGCGCGGAGCGCACGGCGGGCGGTGCCGCCCACAAGACCAGGGCGGCTGCGATACCCGCGATCCAGGCGATCAGCTTCATGCCGGCTCCACCACGGTCTGCTCGATCGCGCCGAACAGGCTGTGCCCGTCCTTGCCCTTCATCTCGATGTGGATGGTGTCGCCGTACTGCATGAACGCGGTCTTGGCCTCGCCCTGGTTGATCATTTCCAGCGCGCGCTTCTCTGCGATGCAGCTGTAGCCGCGCGAGGCG
>NZ_JBFUGE010000069.1:0-18736 GCF_056403075.1 Ideonella sp. P3_A4
GCTCAAGGGCTGGCTGCGCCGCTTTCGCGGTGTGGCTACCACCTACCTGCACCACTACCTGGGTTGGTTCAGGGCTGTTGACCGCTGCGCGCCGCGCCACCTACCTCCGGAGCAGCTCCTCAGCCTCTCCCTCGGCCGATTCGCTCATCCATAGGCAATGCGCAAAGAGCCTATCTCTTGCCCTGCCCCACTTGCAACAGCGCCGCACGGCCGGGCTCTAGCTTGAGCTGCAGCCACCCGTCCTTCTCAGCCAGCGGCACGTCTTCGCGCAGGCACTTGGGCCCGACGGAGAGTTGCTTCACCTGCTGACTCGGACTCATGCGCAACCGGAGTTCGTCGGCCGAGTCGCCTCCCGAGTGCCGCGCATTGACGACGAGGACGAATCGGCCGTCGTCGCCTTGTCCCTTCATCTCGGCCAACAAGAACGCGCTCCCCTTCGCCTCCTCGATCGACGGCGGCAGCCCGGCGTCCAGACCTCGCTGGCTGGGCATCCGCACACCATGAACCTTCGCCGCGTCAAGCTGAAGCAGCGTTTTTCCCAGCGCTCCGAGCTCGCAGTTCAGGTCTTGCAGATTGCGGTAGGTCTCCGTGGGTTTCCCCTCCGCCGATGTCACCACCCCCTCGCCGTACGCCGTCGGCGGCTTCTCGAAGTCGGTCGGCTTCGTGCGGTAGCTGTAGATGGACAAGCCCTTAGCGTTGTAGGCAATGTGGCTGTACGCCTGCCAGAAGATGTCTGCCCTGGTGGCACGCCGATACATCTTCTTGGACCACCCGTCGTAGTGCGGCGTCACGAGCACGGACCCAAAATGACCGATGCCCTGCGATCGCGTCAGGTCTCGGACTTCCTGCAGTTGCTCGTAGTAGTCGCCGCGCTCCGTGCCGTCTTCATAGATGGCGTAGAGCGTCGGCAGGATCGCGCTGGGCTTGGCCACCGTCGCGACGCGACGCACGAAGTCGCAATACGAACCGGTCCGGTCGCAGGCCAGGCCGGGATTGAACCGGGTGCTGCTGGTACTGGGACCCGACGCATGGGCCGGCAGCACCGTCAACAAGGGAAGGACACGCGCATCACCGTCTGCCAGCAGCTTGGCATTGAGCTGGCCAATCCCTTCCAGGCTCTTCTGGTCTGGCTCGTCCTTGACGATGACCATGGCCCCGACCCGCTCGCTCTTCGCGCGCTTGAGCAGCGTATCGATTCGGTCGGGATGATCGAGGGCGCCTTCCCAGGTCCCGAGGATCAGGCCGAGCCCGGTGCCGCCGGCCTTCTTCAGCAGATCGTCCTGCATTCGGACCTGGACATCGGAGAAGCCGGCATCAGCGTACGTGCCCAGGTCTCGGGCTGAATCCTGGTCCTTGACGTATCCAAAGTACGACCAACCGAAACGAGGAAATGCCTTGGCGTCCGGCATCTCCAGGCGGTGGTTGACCCAGGCCCGCCACCTGGTCGCGCTGGGCCCCTGGCCGGAGTCCTGTGCGAGAGCCGGGACAGCCAGGCCCCAGGCCGTACAGGCCAATACGACAACTCTCGGGACGAACAGATTCTTCAAGTGCATGTCACGACTCCTAAGGAATTGACGGGACTTTAGGCCAAGAGGGATGCCTTGAACTGTTCCAGCCGGCCCTCGTCCGCGTGGGAAGTTCCGAGGATTTCCTGGATGCAATCCACGGTTCGCTCGATCGAGCCCTTCGCACGCTGCGTATCTTCGATTCCACAGTGAGCGGCCAGGAACTTGGACTTGTCAAGGTCCGTCTTCGGCCCCGCCTTGAGCAATCGGGAAAGCTGTTCGACGGTGTCGGCGATTTCGTAGGCACCGAGCCCGTCATGGAACTTGTCGACGAGCTCATGGTGCCCGTTGTAGTAGATCACGGGACACCCGATCACCAGCGACTCAAGGATCGCACCGCTGAATCGGCTGATGAAGAAGTCGGCTTCGACCATGAGGTCGTACAGAGGCCGCTTGTCGACGTCGTAGGCGGACAGATCACCATCGTCTTGCGGATGCTGAGAGACCACCAGCCGATACCCGGCTTCGTCGCACGCCTGCTGCACATCCGCAACCCACTGCGCACGCTTGTCGGTGAGCACGCCGTAGGAGAAGTTGACATTCAGAACCACCATGCGGCTGGGCATCCGTTCAGGCCTCGATCGTTCCACCCTCCAACGTTCAAGCCCTTCGAGTCGTTGAACGCCGGTTACCCAAAGTTGCTGACTCGCTCCTTCGAAGTAGCGGCGGTCGAAGTCTCCGGGAAGAAGCACATTCGACACTTCGCGGTACGGGTTGCGCTTGCGTCCAGTGTCGACGTCGAGATAGTCCTGCACGCCTTCAACGATTCCGATCGTCGGGATGCCTTTCTGGTTCGCCTTTCGCACCAAGGGCTTCACGACCGTGTCCCAGTCGTTCATGCAAACGATCACCCGCGGTGCGAGCACGGAGAACACGAACTCGTTGTAGGACAGCACATGGCTTTCGATGCCCGGCAGTCGCGCCCGCTCGTCCCGGTAAGGGACGGAGATGTCCACGAATGCGAAACTGATCCCACGCTCTCGGAGACTCGGGAGAAGCAATTCAAAGCTTCTGGTGTGATAGTCCTTGTGGGGAATAAACAGGACATCGATCGTCCGCAAGTTTTTCCGGTTCAGGTCGCGACGGGGCAGTATCCGGCCTGACGCACCCACTCGTATCGCGCCATCGAGCACGCCCAACTCCTGCAACACCTCGCTCGCGAACTGGGAGACGACGTCTTCCAGGCTCCTCGGGAGTGCATCCCCGCCGAAGTAGCGCCGGACACCCGCCTCGAGCCAATGCTCGAAGGTCTGGAGGGTGTGGCCAGTGAACGCCAGCGCGAACTCCTGCTCCACCTCCCTGATGGCCGTCACGGCTTCGGTGACCGCAAGCGCGCAGCCGCGGTCGACGTTTCTACCCAGTTCGATCCCGACGAAGTTGATCAAGCGCGCGATGAAAGCTTGCTTGGCCTTATAGAACCCGGCTTCCCGCGGAAATGCGGGTGAAGCGCAGAAGTGCTGCTCGTACCTCTTTTCGACATCGTCCGACTCATCCGCGTACGGCAGGTGCGCTCGAAAGAAGTTGCCGGCGGACTTGGCAACGTGAACCAGCGGAGCCCGCCGAATCATGCTGTTCGCTGTCTGCCTGTATGCACTTCCGACGGTGTCGACCGGAAGAAACACATAGCCGGCTCTGAGCACCTTGGACCAGAGGCGCCAGTCTTCGGCTTGTGGGTACTTCTCGGGGAATCCGCCCATCTCGATCAACACCGAGCGTTTCAGCATCGGTTGATTCGCATTGAAGGGGCAGTCGCCCTGCGCAGTCACGAAGTCGACGTAGTCGGCCTTCGGCTTGACCTTGGTGCCGGCGACGATGCCATTGAAGCTGTCCGGCACCGTGACCGAGTGGTCGAACACCCCTGCCACGAGCTCATCTTCGTCGAACCGCTGCAGGAGATCGACCCGATGTGTCAGCGAGGATGGCGCGAACAGGTCATCGGCATCGAGGAAACAGACATAGGAGCCGCGGGCTAGGCGGATGCCGGAGTTTCTCGATGCGGCCAGTCCGCCATTCGCCCTGTGCTGGTAGAAGCGGAATCGCGGATCCTGCTTCGTCACCCTCTTGGCGATTTCGGCGGACGAGTCGGACGAGAAGTCATCGATCAAGATGCATTCGAAGTCGCCGAAAGTCTGGGCCTGGATGCTAGCGATGGTTGCAGGAAGGTACTGCGCCGCGTTGTAGCAAGGCACGACGACCGTGACCGTCGGCCCGGCGTGCCGCGGCTTCTTGATGGCAGGCTCGCGATCGCGGGCTGGCAGCTCAAGTTGCAGCATCGAGGCCAAGCCTGCGTCTGCCAGCAACGCTTGCAGAGGCTTGTCTGCCTCCTTGCCCAGCTTTCTGACGATGCGCTGCATGTTCGCAACGTAGATCTTCGCCATCGGGCTCGACGACTCGCTTGACCTCCGCAGGCTGGCTAGCAGTCGGAGCGCATCGGCGAGGCGGCCTTCGCGTTCAAGTGTGTTGGCGTGTTGAAGGCTCATGCTGCAACGGAAATGGTCGTGGCATGCCTGCACATGCCTGCGCCCGGGGAAACAACCCGTGGGTTCACGCGTGAGACTGCCGGGCAGTCCGGCTGCGCGCAAATGCCTAGGGGAACCAACATCAAGTTCCTGCAAGTAGCCCGCTGCGTCGGTTCTAACGACGCCGCCGGGGCTGGTGCCGCCGGAGGCACCGGCGACCGGAACATCTCGGCGGTCTTCAGGTTCGGAGAAAGCCAAACAGGCGCTGCATCGCCTCTTGACTCGCACGGCGCACCGCGTCTCGCGTATTCGAACCGTTGTGCGAGCCGAACACGCACTGCTGCATGGCGCGCAACGGCGATTCGGCTGGCAAGGGTTCGATTTCGAACACGTCCAGTGCCACGGCTTGAACATGGCCCGATTGCAGCGCCTGCACCAGCGCCGCCTCGTCGACCAGCGGACCGCGGGCCACGTTGACCACGAACACGCCGGGCTTGCAGCGCGCCAGAACCTCGGAACCGAGCATGTGGCGATTGCGTTCGTTGAGCGAGCAGGTGAAGGCGATGAAATCAGCCTCCTCGACGCGCTTCGGCCACACTGCGCGCTGCACGCCCGCCAGACCACCGTCGCCCGAGACGCCTGGGTCGTAGGCCACGACGTCCATCTCGCAGGCAAGCAGCCGCTTGGCCAGCGCCCGACCGATGTCGCCATAGCCCACGAGCGCGACCTTCTTGCCGCCCAGGCTGATGCCTGCCGGCTTGGGCCAGCGTGCCTCACGCACACCGCGGTCGATGGCAAACAGCTGACGTGCCAGACCAATGACGTAGGCGAGCGCGACATCCGCCACCTCGGCACCAAACATCTGGGGCGTGTTGATGATCGGAATGCCCAGATCCCTGCAGGCCGCGAAGTCGACGTTGTCGACTCCGATTCCCCACTTCACCGCGGCCTTCAGGCGGCCGGCCATTGCGGCTTCGAACACCCGCCGCGTCGCCGGATCGTCGCCGATGATCCAACCGTCGTACTCTGGCAACAGGGAGATGAGTTCGCTCTCGGAAAGAGTCTGCGTAACCTTGGCGGGAACCAGCTCGAATCCCTGCTCGCGCGCCACCGGGATGAACTCCTCGATCAGCCCGAGCATCGGCGGGCACGTGACGAGAATCCTCATTTCGCGCCCCCTTGCTTTTCGAGCAGGTATTTCGCGGCGACGACGGCCAAGTCCCAGTCTTCGGGCGTGTCGATGTCGATGGACTCGAAAGCTGGGCCCACATGCATCATCGGCTTGGCGCCGATCCGGGCATTGGTCTTGGCAAAGCTCTCACGCGTGAAGATGTAGAGATTGGAGTTCTCCTCGTACCAGGGCTCCAGGTCCTGCGTGCGGACGAGGTTGTTCGGGTCATGGTTCACGGCACTGGCGTCCGCCCGGTAGAAACGGGTCTGAACCTTGTCCACCGTGAACAGCGAGTCGGCCGCACCCTTCGCGCGCGCTTCGACAAAGGCGGCAAGAGCTTCACGCACCGTGCCCGCGCTCATCAGCGGATTCGTGGTGTGGGTCATCAGGTAGGCGTCGGCGTCCACATTCGCGAGGTCGTCACCGATGACAAGGTTCATCGAAACGAAATCGCCGCAGATCTCGGGCCGCCGGTCGCGAATCGTCACACGGTCGGTGTCGGTCAGACCGTTGTCGGCCAGGATCTGGCGCGCGTCGGTATTGATGATGACCTGGTCGATCTCTTCGATGTCGAGCAGCGTGTCGAGCATCCAGCGGAACAGCGGCTTACCGCAGAACTCGCGGAAGTTCTTCCCGCGGACTCTCTCGCTGTTGGCCTTCATCGGCAGCAGGGCGACGACCTTGTATTTCGATGGTTTCATGCGTGTTGCGTCGATTGGTGGGGTAGAAGTAGGCGTCCTTTTCAGCACGCGACAGCTTGCGGTGTTGATGGTTACCCTTGTACGAGCCTAGATACTGAGCAAGGCGGTAGCGCGCGATCTCACCGATCAGCGCGGCGGTGCGACCATCCCGGCGGGCGTGGCGGACGTCATGCCAGATGCTGCTGGCGACGTAGCGCATGAGATCCACGGGCGACACGTGGATTTGCGGCATGATGCGCTGAAGGGCAATCGCTTCGCGCTCGAAGCGGCGTTTGACCTGCGGCCAGGTCTCGTGGTGGTAGTGATACACCGGCGCGTCGGCCACGTAGCCGACCCGTCCGCCCACCTGGCACAGACGCTTGGCGAGTTCCATGTCCTCAAGTCCGGTGAGGTCCTCGTCGAAGCGGTGCGCCGCCCAGGCGGCTCTCGCCAGGGCCGAATTGGCGTTGTTGCTGAAGTAGCCGCTCTGGGGAATATGCGAGACCGCCGGGTAGTACTTCTCGAAGATGCGGCACTCGCTGAACCGGCTCTCGGGCCCCCCGACCTGGCGGCCGTAGGTGTAGTCGGCGACGCCGTCGAGGATCGGCACGCAAAGCGCTTGTAGCCAATGCTCGTCGCAGGGCACGCAGTGGCCACTGACGAAGACGAAGATATCGCCGCTGGCCGCTTCGCAACCCATATTCAGCGATCGGCCGAACGAGAAATCCTCGCGGCGAATGTGCGTCAGTACGCAACCGTGAGCCTGGGCGATCTGAAGCGTTGCGTCGGTGGACCCCGAATCGATCACCACGGTTTCGACGTCGACACGGTCGACTTGCTGCCGGCGAATGCCTTCGAGCAACTGGCCCAGGTAGCGGGCCTCGTTGAGCGTGCGGATGACAATGCTGACGCGCATGGGACTTGCCCGTGATTCGTGTTGTCTGACCACGTGTCAGGCTGGAAAGACTTCTTTGTAGTCTGCTTTGGGGAAGACCTCGCACGCGCCGTCGACCGTGGCGTCGTGAATCAACCTTCCGTCTTGCCGGAAGGCCGCCAATGCGGCGCGATACGACTCCTCCGACTGTTCGAGGTCGGGATTGTCCCAGGTTTGCCCGTAGCCGAAATAGCGATCCGTGAAATGGTTGGGGTCTGCCCCATCCATCACCCGCGCTTCGTTGGGCCTGCCTTGGTAGCTGTAGCGATGGTCCAGGCCGATCAGGACGACCTCCGCGAATCCGAGATGGTAGGCCACCTGCAAGGCGGCGTGGGTCACCGTCCAGCCCTCGTGGATACCGCGCGCGAGGTCCGTGCTGAACCGCTCGCTCGAATCGGTGTTGATGGCATACGTCAACGCATCCTCGACCAAGCCGGCAGTCTTCGCGGCCTGGGCGCCAATGAACTTCACGCAATTCAATGTGCGGATCTCGCCGGCGGACTGCTGAACCACCTTGGGGTTGATGGCCACGTAGTAGCGCGGATAGAAGCCGAAAGTGGACAGGCCAAGGTGAATCTTATTCATCCCGATGACGTGTTCGCGCCGCAGGAATCCCAGGTCCATGCGATTGAGAGACGGGCCGTTGGCGACGATCACGCATCGCTGGCCGCGATGGCGATCCCGGATCAACCTCAGGCGGTCGCTCATGGGCAGGTCCTCACGCGGATGGGAGCGAAGCGGCCGAACGCTTCAACAACGCGGCTCGATTGCGAGCATCGATGATTTCGAAGCCGTACTCCAGCAGGTAAGGCACGGCCAGCGTTCCCTTGGCGGTCCAGTGACCGTCCTCGAACCACGTGTCGTCCACGCAGATCACCCCGTGGGCAGACAGCAGTCGCACCAACGACTGGGCGCACTCGAGGTGCATGCGATGGCATGCCTCTTCGTCGATGCGGGAACCCAGGAACTTGACGTAGCGACTCTGGCGAAGGTCGCTGTGCTGCCCATGGTCAAAGTCGTAGGCATCGAGAAACGCGAAGTCGACCTGCGCCTGCCTGTCGCGCAGATAGTCCTCGCCCTTCATCGCGACGGCCTCGAAGTCCATCGACAGGCGCTCAAACATGCGCTGGGCAACGTGGGTGTTGTGCGGGTCCATGTCGACGGTAACGAAGTCTAGGCCTTCATGCCTGCAGAACTCCGCCAGCTTGCGCGTCGAACCTTGCCCGGGGACGTTCTCGCGAGTGGTTCCGATCTCGACCATGGTCATCCGGCGCCCGCCTGCCTGCGCCTTGATTCGCGGCATGCTCAGCTTGAGGTGGGCCAATAGCAATTCATGGCCGTGCTCGTGGCGCGTTTGCCCTGCTTCCCGCACGCCTTTGTAGGCCTGGGTCAGCGACTGCGCGAAGTTGCCGTCATCAACGCCGACCCGGGTGCGCACGGCGTCGATGGCATCACCAACGAGCATGTCCATGGCCGTTGTCGCCTGCCCGCCGGCGACCAGCCGCCTAGCCAGGACCAGTCTGAGGTCTTCGTCGGCCCCCTGCGCCAATTCCATCGCCACGTTGAGGTAGCTGGTTGCCGTGACCTTGTCCCCCCGGATTTCGAACTGGTCAGCCAGACTCATCAAGAACCACACGCGCTCGTCGGCCCGGGACGGCAGGCTGTCCAGCACGTCGTCGATGGCCTCGTGGACGTCCTCCATCGACAGGCATCGGGTCACCAGTTCGGCGATCCACACCGGCGCAGCCTGCTTGTGCGGCTTGAGGCCGCTCTTACGCTGGCGTCCGACGAGCCCACGCCGCGTGGCCAGCTCGGCCAGCGCCACGTCGGCGCGCTCACCAGCAACCCGTCGACCTTCGGACTGCAGGTGCCGGTCGAACAGGCTTTGTCGCAAGTGCTGGTCCGCCTGATCCGTCCTGTCGGCGGCCAGTGAGGCTCGACCCAGGCAGTGCTGCGCCGAGGCAACCAGCACCGACAGCATGAAGTGCTTGTCGCAGCCCCACAGCATGGCGCGCTGAATAAGCTCATCAGCAGATCTTCGGTCACCCATCTGAAGCGCCGAAGCAGCGCCGATCATCGCGAGCCGGGCTCGATCCGGGTGGTTCTCGAGCTCATCCGGGTCGACATGGCCAAGCGCCTTCCAGTTCGCCGCAGCCCACTGCTCCCGCGCCTCGTCGAAGTGGTTCGCGTTGTAGGGCACGACATCCATCGCACAAGCTTGGTCGGCCGCGCCGGCGTCAGACGAAACGGGCTCAGACCCCTCGGAGAGGAAAGCGTCCGGGCCCTGCGCTGCGCCGCTATGAGGTTGACGTTGACGGCGCGCCTTGGTCATCGCACCTTCTCCCACAGGATCAAGTCAGAGATCAGCTCGACGTGGGCTTCTGCCTTGATCAGTTCCTCGCGCAGCATGCCCTGGCGCGCCGTGAGGTCGGTCAGTTCGGCCTCGAGCTGGGCGATGCGCCGCTGCCTTTCGCCAGCCAGCTTCGCCTGCTCATCGCGTGCCTTGCCGAGCACGTCCAACTGGGCAAGACGATCCTGCGCAAGTTTTTGCGCCTGCGCTTGGCCGACCGCCAAGGCCCGGGCTTGCTCATCGCGTGCCTGGGTAAGCTGTTCGATCTGCGCGAGCCGCTCCTGCGCCAGCTTGTCGGATTGACGGCCGGCCTCGGTCAGCGCCTGGATCTGGGCATTGCRCTCTGCGGCGGACTTCGCCTGGTCGTCACGCAGCTTGCAGAGCTGCTCGACTTGTACCTTCAACTCTTCGATCCGCCGCGAGGCAGCCGCCTGTTCGGCAGCGTGAACGTCGAAACACATCAGCGACACGGGCCACAGGCCGTCGGTGCTCGCAGGCGGCGTCGCAGGGCGGTAGAAGCGCTCACGCAGCCAACGGTGGGCCGCGTCGGGATCTTCGACTTTCTCGAACAGCCCTGCGCGAGCTCCGCGGATGAGGATGAGACCGAAGACGTCGATCATCTCCAGTGAAAGCCCTTGAAGCAGGCCCGCCTCGACGCCCGGCGTCTCGAGGACGAGAAGATTCTGTGCCCCCAGCTGCGCCGGCGTTGGCGCCGTCTGAGCCAACAGGCTCTGCAGGGTCGTCGTCGTCAGCGGTAAGCGCTCCAGCAGCTTCAGACGCGGATAGAGCGTGCGCAAATCACTCCCGGCTTGCTGTAGTCCGTTGAGTTCCCGCACGTTGAAACGCAGCCACTCCGCCTCTTGCGCACGCGGCGCCACAGCCGCCTCGACCACGCGAACGCCGGCACGCTCCTTGGCTGCTCGCTGCAGCACAGACAGGGCGTCTGAATCGGCGCTGACCAGCACGATTCGCGTCGCGCCGAGCCTTGCATAGTGGTCGAGGACCTCGGCATCGACTGGATTGACGTGGACGACCGTGCCGAGCTTGACGCCGGGAAGTTGATTCAGGCATTCAAGAAGTGCACTCATGGCTTGCATTGGGTGGTACTACGGAAAGCGGGAACTTGGCGTCAGGTGGCTATGCGTCCGCGCACCGCTTGCACGACGCGACGCAAACGGCCGCCATGGAAAAGTCTGTAGGCAGCCCTCAGCGGCTTGGCGGCGGCCGGGACCATCTCATCGGCGTGACCCGTCGCGGCGCCTTGGAGGCCATAGGTGGCTGCAGGCAGCGCGTCGAGCAGGCCGAAGAGGAACTCGCGGTCGAATCGACTCATGCCGCGCCACGCGGCGGACAAAGCATCGTGCGGCGCTCCGCCCAGCGGCAATGGCCAGGCCGCCACCCACTTACCCGCGTGGTCGACTGGCCAATTGCTTGGCATCGGCCCATCGCCGTTGTCCGGGCGAAGCAGTTCCACTGAGGCCGTTTGCGGCCACCACCGCGCCTGCACTTGCGCCATGTACCGGGAGCCAAATGACACATTCCCGAACATGGCGAGAAAGGCCCCGGCGGCTTGGGGGTCGGGGGCCGCAGCTACGCGGTCGAAGCGAAACCTCTCAGGCAGCTCCGCGATCTGCCGGGACAGGCGCTGCGCCACGTTAACCCAGTGGTACGACGACGCACTCGTCGAGCGCCCGTCAAGCCCGCCCTCGATGCAGCGAATCACGGCTTCCACAACACGCCAGTCCGACGCGCCCATGCGCTGCAGGCGCTGCCTACCGTAGTCGTCGGACGGAATCAGCAGCACGAAGGAGAGTTCGCCTTCCGAACCGCTGGGCTCCCAGACCGCCAAAGGTGCGGGCTCCTTGCCGGGCTGCAGCAATGCGAGACCCGGACGTCCGTGATGCTCGACCAGGCGCGCGTGGAGCCGTCCGAGCTTTTTCTGGTCGACCTGAAGCCCGTGAATCACGAGGTTCAATTCACGATGTGGTGGCGTGTCGCGCGCGATCCCGATCTCGACCGATGCTGTCTTCTTGGCCATCGGCGATGCACCCCTGGCGCTCGGTGACGCTTGCAGGTTGCGATAGGCGCGGTAGTAGTGCTCGAGTTCCTCCTGAACCTGATGCAGTTGCACCAGCATCAGTTCGGATTCCTGCACCTGGCGCTGCAAATCAGCGCTCAGCTGCTGCACGTGTGTCGCTGCTTCCCGGCTCGCCGCCTCGTCCTTCGCATGGCTGGCTGCGATCGCGGCCTTGTCCTGCTGCTGCTTCTGAAACGCCTGCTCGAGCCCTTGCTGGGCCCGCCGCAGTTCGGCCGACAAGTGCTCGCTGTCGCGCTGCGCCTTTGCAAGATCCTCGCGGGATCGGGATTGGACCTTGATGGCTTCCAGTGCCAGAGGAGCCGACCGCGAAGCGGATGCCTGCTCCGTTTCCGCCAGCGGAACGCAGCTGGCGTAGAGCCGTTCATAGTCGCGCAACAGGCGCGGACTCGATGCGACAAGCTGTTCGGACAAGAGTTGGTAGAGTGGATCCATCGCCTGCGGAGCGGGCAACGCGACGCGCCGGGGATCGACCCCAAGCCATTCCTTCAGCTGACGAGCAAGGGCATCGGGGTTGGCCGCTGCTTCGTCTGCATAAACCACCAGGCAGCGAGACCGATGCCTGTGCACCAAGTCAACCATGCCGAGCACGGATGACTCAATGACAGCCAGCGCTGCTGCCGCATCCGCCTCTCCGGCCGTGGGTAGCCAATGCGCCAACGGGCTGGCCGGATGCTCGACCCAGATCAGGAACTTCGCGTGAGGCAGTTGAGCCACAGCTTGGCCAGTCCAGCTCAAGCGAACATCACATCCGCCCCAGCATGGCGACTGCGTCGGGCGCTGCGATTGAAGCCGCTCCAGCATCGCCCGGTCGATCTTGACCGAGACCAGGGCGTCGAGGACGTTTGCGCCGTTGACCTCGGGCAGCGGTGCACACACCACTTCCTCGTGCCATGTTGCAATGGCCGGATCGAGCAGGCGCTCGTCCAAGAACGACCTTGCCAATGAGGGCCATTGGCCAAAGGGGGTTCCCAGGCTGAACAAAGTCGTATGAGTCATGACAGAACCGTCAGGCCTTGGCGGCCAGAGAACCTAGAAACGTCTTCCACTGAGGCAGGACGCGCTCCGGCAGGTACTGAGCGGAAACCTCGTTGCCGACGGACACGAGTTCGTGTCGGCGTGGCTCGCTTTGTGGACCGATGAGCCGGGCGACCGCAGCAGYCGCGTCGCTGGCCGAATAGGGGGAGAAGTACTCGGCGGCGTTGCCGAACACGTCGCGGTGCACGGCGATGTCCGAAGCCGCGACGACACCGCCGCAACGCATTGCTTCGATGCCAGAGTAGTCGAAGCCCTCGCCAAAGCTTGGACAGACCGTCACGCGCGCGTGACGGTAGAGCAAGCGCAGTTCGTCGGACGGTACGTCTTCGAGGATGTGCAAGCCGCCGCGGGCCAGCCAGGGGCGGAACTTCTTGACGATGGCCCGATGCTCCCAGCCCAGCATCCCGACGAAGACGAGTTGAAGGTCCGCCCAGCCTTCGGCACGAAGCTGTTCCCAGGCGGACAGCAGCGTCAGGTGATTCTTGCGCGGCTCGATCGTCGAGACCATCAGCAGGTAGGGCAGGCCCCCGCCGCCGCGACTGATGATCGGCGCACTCTGAGCTTCGAATTCGGGGTGCCGTCGAAGGCGCAGGATGTCGGGCACCCGCTGCGGCGACGACTGCTCCGGGAAGTAGTGATGAGACACCATGTTCGGTATCGTCACCGCCCGCGGCTCCGCCTCCGGGAATACCGACAGCAGGTCCTGCCGGGTCGACTCCGACACGCAGGCAAACCAGGCACCGTCCATCACGTTGCGACGCAACGCGTGATAGTGGGACGCCTGATGGTAGGACTTGTCGGAAATCGTGTGCGGCATCAGCAGCGGTATCGCGTCGTGGTAGCGCACCACCAGCTTCGTCGAACCACTCACCCGCCCCGGGTAGGGGGTCTCGGCCACCATCACGTCGAAGCCGCGCGTGTCCAGGCGCGGGTACATGGCGCGTCCCAGCCGGCGAGTGGCCAGGCCGACGGCGTGCAGGGCCGCCCAGGGCATTCGCGCCACGCGGTAACGAGCCTGCGTGACCAGCGCAAAGTCCGATGGCGGCAGCGTGCGCGCGAACAGGGCTCGCCAGATGAAGTCTTTGAAGTGCTCGGCCTCGAAGATGCCTAGCGAGTGCCGCAGGCCGAATATGACGCTCAGCATCGTTCGCATGGGCACCAGCGAATAGCGCAACGCCATCACCACGCGCTCCAGCCGGCTCAAGCCTTCGCGGGACTGAAGCGCCACCACTACACGAGACAGTCGATTGATCTGTCGGTCCGGGCTCTGCCGTAGCGAGGAAGGTACCAACCCGCGCGCCAGGATGCGGCTGCTGCTTTGAAGCATCCCCTCGACCTCGACATCTTCGAGCAGGCTGAGGCCGCGGAACAGCAGCCTCGTCTCCTGCGGAATGCCGGCATGGCCATCAAGGGCGGGCCGCATCTCCAGTAGCAGCTTCATGGTGGGGCGGCTCATGGTGTGGCTCCACCGCGAAACGGGACCGATGGTGCCGCTTCGTAGAACTGATAAGCCTCGTCTACCGAGTCGAAATGATGCAAGCGCCCCTCATGCAATACGCAGGCTGTCTGGCACAACGAGCGGATGATCTTAGGATCGTGCGAGACCAGAATGAACGAGCGGTCCTTGCGTTTGACGAACAGCTCGTTGTGACAGCGTTGGTGGAAGCGCTTGTCGCCGACGACGAGAATTTCGTCAATGAGAAAACAGTCGAATTCGATGGCCATCGACAGTGCGAAAGCCAGGCGCGTGACCATGCCGGACGAGTAATGCTGCACGGGCTCGCGGAAGTAGATGCCAAGCTCGGCAAACTGCTCCACGAACGGGATTAGGGGCTCGTAGTCGACGTCGTATACGCGACAGATGAACTTCAGATTGTCCAGGCCGGTTAAGTGGGTCTGGAATGCGCCGTTGAAGGCCAGCGGCCACGACACACGCATGCCTCGATGAATGCGACCCGTGGTGGGCTGAATGGCCCCGGCCAGCAAGCGAACGAGCGTGGACTTGCCGGCTCCGTTTCGGCCGAGGATGCCGACGTTGCGACCGCGCTCCAGAGTCAGGTTGATGCGATCGAGCACCGTCCGCCGGCCGTGCCGGGTGTAGTAGTGCATGCTGACGTTTTCAACCCGAATCATTCGCGCTCCGTGTGGCGCTGCGCGCCCCGCATCAAGGCCAGGCCGGTAAAGGTCAGAACAAGGTTCACCGTCGCCATGTAGGCAAGGTCGTGATGCGTGCGCACCACGWCGCCAAAGAAACCTTCGCGCATGTACTCGACACCGTGAACCATGGGCAGCAGCAAGACATAGCTGCGCGCGGCATCAGGCATCCACTCGACCATGAATGCCGCCCCCGACAACGGAAACAGGACATACGACACGGGATGCCAGAAGCGGTCGACGAGTTCGTCGTAGGCGGAGGCGGTCCCTAGCGTCAGCCCGAGGCCCGCACCGAACCAGCCCAGCATCGCCCAGCCGCCGACCACCTTGAGCAGGTCGATCGGCGGATGAATGGCTCCCACGCCGATGAAGAGCAGCGTCAGCAAGGTAAAAGAAGCCGTCGCCCCCGCGACCTCCAGAAGGATGCGCGTCAGGAAGACATCGATGACCCGCACATTACGGTGGTACATCAGGGTGCGATTCTGGATCAGCGCACTGTTGCACTTGCTGGCGGTGTTGCGCCACATCAAGACCGACGAGTAGCCCGTGATCGCAAAGGCCTCGATCGGCATGGCCGAGCCATGGTGCATGCCCGCCGATTTCCACAGCGTTGCCACGGCCAGCGTGAAGATCATGGGCTCGCCGAACAACCACAGCACCCCGAAATTTTGGCGACCGAAACGGGTGATCAGTTCGCGCATCATCAAGGCCTTGATGACGCGGATCTGAATGGCCAGCGACTCCATGAAAGTCGATTGCCCGGGCGTCAAAGGCTTAGTCGACATGTTCCCGCACCCCGGCGATCAGCAGGCTGATCACCCCCCACAGGATCATGCCCACCACGAAGGTTGTGAGCACAGCCCTGATCCGACGAGGCTCGAGCGAGGTGTCCGGCAGATTGGGCTCGACAAGACGCTCGAGGTAGAGCTGCTTGCGTGCGGCATCGTTGCGCGCGGCCTCGAGCGACGCGAGAGCCGTCGCGAGCTGCCGAACGGCGAACTCCTGCTCCAGCGCCAAACGCTCGAAGACGGGAGATTTGGTGCTGAGCGAATCGCGCCCGTTCAACGCCTTGCCGGTCTCGGCCTCGATGGCTTGACGCAAGCGAGCCGCCTGGGCCGTCAGGGTCGAGAGCTGCGGATTGGAAGGCGCGACCTGGCGCAGCTGGGCGATCTGCGTCTCGGTGAGGCGAAGATCCTCCCGCAGCCGTGCCACCGTATCGATCTGCATGCCGGCCTCGCGAGCCGGGTCGAACACGCGGTTGCTGCTTCGAAACGCCGAAATGGCCAAAGAAGCGTTTTTTGCGCGCTGCTCGGCTTCCTCGACTTCGCGCTTGGCCACCGAGATCAAATCCTGTCGGCTGCGGTCGTTCAGGTTGTTGACCAGCCGCTCGCTCATCTGAAGCAGCAACTCGTTGACGTTTCGCGCCAGCTCTGGCGAAAAGGCGCGAATCTCAAGCGTCGTAATGGAGGAGGCGGTGTCGTACGAGATGGCGATGTGATCGGTGTAGTGCCTGAAGAAGGCCTCGAAGCTGTCGTCCCAGCTCAGGCCGGGGAAACGGCTAAAGACGTCAATGTCGCTGCGGCTGTACTCCTGGCGCAGTTTCACGCTCTTCTCCAACTCCTTCAGGGCATCACGCGACAAGATGTATCCGTGAACCGTGTAGGTGTCGTCGTGCGAGCGCGAGATGCCCGCGCTGGCCAGCAGCGCGCTCAAACCGGTCGGAGCCCCGCGCTGCGGGCTTCGCACGACGAAGCGCGATTCGCTGATGTAGACGTCGGAGGCCATGAAGCCGTAGTAGATGACCGCCGCCACAGTCGGCAAGAAAACGGTAACCAGGAAGACGCCGTTGAAGCGTTTCCTCAACCGGGTCCAGATCGACGGTTTGTCGCCATGAGCAGGCGCCGCCGGCGCAGTTTCAATGCTTGTCATCGTATGAACTTCAGGTCAAAGACGGCACAAGTCGCCGGTAGAGCGCCCCCACGCGGTCGACCATGGTTTGTGCGGTGAAATGTTCGAGATAGCGCAGCCGTGCAGCGTTACCAAGGCGCAGGCGCAATGCCGGATCGCCCAGCAACCTGAGCAGCGCAGCAGCCAGTTCCTCAGGCGAAGACGGCCGGACAGTCAGGCCCGTGACCCCGTCGAGGTTTACCCACGACAGGCCCGAACCTTTGACCGCGGAGCAGACCACTGGCCGGCCGGCGCTCATTGCCTCGAGTTGAGCAACACCGAACGCCTCGGCGCGGGTCAGGGACGGCATGCAAAACACTTGGGCAGCTTGGTGGTAGGTCGTCAGGTCATTGTTGGGGATCGGGCCGAGGAAATACACCTTGCCGCCTAGGCCGAGCCTGGCCACATGGTCGCGGTGTTGCCGCAGGCATGGGCCGTCGCCGCCAACGAGGACGACGGCATCGTCCGGCAGCCGCGCAGCCGCTTCGATGAGCACATCGAAGCCCTTGTACGGCGCCATACGCCCGAGCGCAAAGATGATCCTCCGGCCGGACCAGGCCCGCCTCAAGGCTGCGACACGGTCCGAATCGGTCTGGCCGAGATTGTCGCCTATTCCCAGCGGGACCAAGACCAGCTTGCCGCGCCAAGGCCCGAGAGCCCGGGAGGCGTCGCCATATGCCTGGGATGTCACCACGACAGCGTCGGCCCGCGATAGCAGCCAGCGCTGCAGCGGCTCGTAGAACTTCAACGCGATCCGCTGACTGATCACGTCGCTGTGCCAATGCACGACAACGCGGGCCTGCGGCCGTGCGCGCCACAGTGCGAGCGCGGCTAACGGGTTTGGCATGTGCACGTGGACGATGTCGTAGGCCGGCGCCATCTGACGGGTCAGGCCGATCAGGGACGGCGCCAGAGAGGTAGACAGCAGCATGCCGTACGAGCCAGCGCGGACGACACGGAAAGCGCCGGGCGTCGATTCCTCGACGCTTCGGCGCTCTCGGTGGGCACACAGGACGTCGGTCGGCCATCCCATTCGGTTCAGCCCTTCGGTCAGCTCGCGCACGACCGATTCGATCCCCCCGCATTCCGGCGGATAGAACTTGGACAGCTGAAGCACTCTCATGACGACATTCGCGCTTCGTCACAAATCGCTTCGCGCAACCGCTGACCGGCACTGTGCCAGGTGAACGTGGCAGCGCGCCTGCGGCCGGCTTGACGCAGGTCGTCGCGCAATCGACTGTCGCCAGCCAGTCGGCTCAGGGCGGCCGCGATGTCATCCACCGAACGCGGGTCGAAGTAGATCGCCGCGTCACCACACACCTCGGGCAAGGCGGCGGCCCGCGCCACGGCCACGGGGCAGCCGCAGGACATGGCCTCCAGGGGCGGCAGGCCGAAGCCCTCGTAGAGCGAGGGCACGACCAACCCCAGGGCGCGACCGTACAGCGCCTTCAACGCCGCGTCGTCCACGGCGCCCACGCGCAACACACCGTCGGTCGCGGGCAGCCCGGTGTCCGCAAAGACCCGGACATTGCCCCCGCCGACGATGACTAGGCGCAACCCCTCCGATGGGTCCAACCGCCCGAAAGCCTCGACCAGCCGCGCGAGGTTCTTGCTCGGATTGGCACTGGCCACCGCCAGCACGAATCGGTGGGGCATCGGCTCGACGCGGTTCGGCGAGCCGGCCTCTTCATCGACCGCGCTCAGGTGCTCCGCACCATTGGCGATCACCGTGAAGCGCTGCTGCGGCTGGTCGATGCAAGCGGCCAGCCGCTCGCGCGAAAACGCCGACACGGTCAGCAGACGCGAAGCGCGGCGACCCAGGTGCCAGAACAGCGCCCGGTACCAGGTTCGAAATGCCCAGGTGTAGGCGAGCGGCTGATCCCATACAGCGGCGTCGTGCAGCGTGGCGACCTGATGCCGGGCCCACCACGGGGCCGAGCCGGCCAAGCTCACCAGCAAGCCATCGCGGGCGGCCAACGGCAGCGACCATTGCTCCCACCACAGCAGCGATCCCCCCGACCGGCCGACCGGCCGGGTCTCGATGCATTGCCACGGCGGCGCGTGCGCGTCCGGGGGGCGCAGGACGATCCAGCGCTCAGGCGTAGACGGCTCTTCGCGAAGTTGTCGATCGATGGCGTTGAGCCACTCAAAGGCAGCACGCTGCACGCCGGTGCGTCGCTGCAGCAGAAACTTGCCGTTGACAAAAATCGTCCTCATCGGGCTACTGGCTGGCTGAACTCCGGCACCAGAGCACGCAGGATCTCGCGCGCCGGCTCGCCATCGGCTTCGGCATGCGGCAGTTGCTCGATCCAGCGCAGAACATCGTCACGGCCGGCCTGGGTC